>JAOPYS010000436.1 GCA_025964465.1 Thermoleophilia bacterium | reverse complement strand
TCCACGTGCACGCGCACGCGGACGCGCTCCACGACGCACGCGTGCTGCTGTTCCGGACGGACGACGGTCGGTACACGGTGGCGCTGGTGGAGTCGCAG
Source organism: Thermoleophilia bacterium (assembly GCA_025964465.1). GTDB lineage: Bacteria > Actinomycetota > Thermoleophilia > Gaiellales > SKUG01 > JAGQUL01. The sequence continues at coordinate 2,485 of JAOPYS010000436.1, read as the reverse complement.
GTGGCCGCGCACGAGGCCCTGGAGCGGCTCGCGGCGCAGCTCGCCGTCGGGGCGACGTTCGCGGTGCTGCTCGGCTCGCTGCTCGCCTTCAGCCTCGCCCGGGCAGCGCTTCGCCCGGTCGAACGCCTGCGGACCGAGGCGGCGCGTGGCGGCGTGGAGGACGGCGACGTGGTGCTGCCGGTGCCGCCGGCCCGCGACGAGGTGGCGCGCCTGGCGGTGACGCTCAACGAGCTGCTGGGCCGGATGCGGGCGGCCACGCTCCACGAGCGCCGGTTCGTGGCGGAGGCCGGCCACGAGCTGCGCACGCCGCTCGCGACGATCATCGCGGAGATCGAGCTGGCCCTCGAGGAGGACCCGCCCCCGAACGTCGCGGCGACGCTCGAGTCGCTCCACGCTGAGGCGCTGCGGCTGGCGGCGCTGGCGGAGCAGCTGCTGCAGCTGTCGACGATCGCCGAGCGCACCACGGTGCAGCCGGTCGACCTCGCGGCGCTCGTCGCCGACCGTGTGCGGCGGGCGCGCCTGATCCACCCGGAGCGCGACATCCGGGTGGGTCGCACGGTGCCCGGGCGCTTCCTCGCCGATCCCCAAGGGATGCAGCAGGCGCTCGACAACCTGGTGGCGAACGCAGCCGCCCACGGTGGGCGGGGCGTGGTGGTCGACCTGCGCGAGGCCGAGGAGCACCTCGCCGTGCACGTGCTCGACGACGGACCCGGCATCGATGCGGAGACCGCCGCGCGGGCCTTCGACCGGTTCGCGCGCGCGAGCGAGGCGCGCGCCCGACCCGGGACGGGCCTGGGCCTGTCGATCGTGCACGCCATCGCGACGGCGCACGCGGGCACCGCCGGCATCGGCCCGCGCACGGACGGCTGGCCGGGGACCGACGCCTGGTTCACCCTCCGTGCGCAGCTGGCTGCCGACGAGGCCTGATCCGGGTCACGCGCGGCAGGCGTGCCCGTCGGGGTGCGGGACGGGGAGCAGCTCGCGCCCGTCGTCGGCGCGCAGCAACACCTGCGTGCCGCACACGACCGTCGCCAGTCGGTAGTTCGCGGTGATGAGGGCCCGGGCGCGACCGTCGCGGTCGAGGCCGAGCTGCTGCTCCGGCTTCCAGCGCACGATCCAGGTCGGGCGGCGGGGTGAGGCGAGGAGCTCGTCGAGCCGCTGCTCGGCGCCGGGGATGGCCGTGTACATGAGCGTCCACTGGTAGGGCGTGGCGGGTCGCACCCCCGCGTAGTAGGCGAGGTTGGCGCGGGCGTGCAGCACGAGCAGCTTGTCGCCCGCGCGCCGATTGGCGGAGACGGCGTTGGCGACGCTGGTCACGTAGGCCTGCTGCGCGTGGATGTGGTGGCGTCGGAAGCCCGGTGCCGCGCCCGCGGCGACCACGGCCACGATGCCCACGAGCGCGGCGGCGCGCAGCGACGGGCGCGGAAGTGCGGCCAGCGCGATGGCGGCGAGCACTGCCAGAACCGGCACGAGCTGCAGCAGGTAGTGGCCCCAGTAGTACCCTCCGCCGAGCACGCCCGCCGTGCCGGCCGCCAGCCACGCGCCGCACACGACTGCCACCGCCGGCCCGCGTCGTCGCGCCACGAGCACGAGCCCCATGAGTGTGGCGGGCAGCAGCAGCGGAAGCCCGCCGTCCATCGCCGCTCCCTCGAGCCGGTGCAGGCGAACGACCTGCAGGGTGGATGACGCGCGCAGGGCCTGGGCGGCCGCGATACGGAACCCGAACAGGGCGTAGGCGAGCGCGCGCACGCCCGGCCCCAGCGTCACGGCCCATGCCAGCACCGCGGCAACCGGTGCCGCGACACCGGCCACGAACGGCGCGAGGGTGCTGCGCCAGCCGGCCCGCCGGGCTGCGATCACGGCGGTCGTCGCACCGACGGCGATGCCGTCGAGGAACGACTGCTTGAGCAGGAGTGCGGCGCACCCGAGCAGCCCGATGACGAACCAGTCGCGCGGCACGTGGCCCGCGTCACCGAGCGTGCGGAGGCAGCGCAGCGCGACCCACGTCACGACGGCGGCCGCGAGCATCTCGGGGTAGGCGAAGCTGCCCGACAGTGCCGGCGAGCTGGTGAGGGCGACCGCGACGATGCAGGCGAAGGGCGCGGCGCGGCGCCCGCCCAGCGTGCCTGTGACGCGAGCGGTGAGCGCCACGATCGCCACCGCACCGATCGTGCCGAGCACCCGGACCCCGACGGCACCTGCCAGCACCTGCGCGATGCCGTACACGGCGATGAGCAGCGGCGGGCGGTCGATCCACTGTCCGCCGTAGATCGAGCCATCGGCCCGGCCCGCGGCCTCGACGAACGCGCGCCCGACGAGCGCAAGGCCGCCCTCGTCGAGGCGAAGGGGCGTGGTCAGGAACGGCAGGCGCAGCAGGATGGCGACGAGCACCGACCCTGCGATCCACGCGCGCGTGGCGCGCGTGGCGCGCTGGCTGTCAGGCGCCGGCGCCGGTGCCGGCGCGGCGGCGACCCCTCGCGCTCCC
>JAOPYS010000432.1 GCA_025964465.1 Thermoleophilia bacterium | reverse complement strand
GCAGGCGCGGGCGCGGCCATCTGTGCCTCGCCCGGGCCGGCGAGGCCGGTGGCCGGCACCGGGCCCGATGCGACGGCTTCGACCGCGGCGCGCGCGGCGGACCTGCGCGGCCCACCACCCACGACGTCGTCGCGACGCGGGGCCTCGCGGCGGGGCTCGGGCCGGGCCTCGGGCTCGGCCGGGGCGTCCCAGATCCGTGAGATGACCGAGTCGGAGAAGGCGGAATCGCCGATGATGGCGGCGATGTCGTCGACGCTGGCCCGCGGTCGCTCGTTCGGCGTCGCGACCGGCAGGACGGGCGCGTGCGGGCGCGGGGCGCGCTCCAGCTCGCCGAACTTGACGAGTCGGATCGCCGCGTCGAGCGTCGAGACGGCCATCACCCGCGGGTGCGTCCGGGACACGGGCTCGCCGACGACGATCACGTGCAGGTTGGCGAGGCAGCGGCTCGAGCCGAGCGGCCCCTCCAGCACCCGCGCCAGGAACTGGTCGGCGGTGAGGTTGAACGGACCGTGCTGCGCCGGGGTGAGCACCACGAGGTCGACCGGCGCCTCGGCCACGGTCAGGCGCTCGAACGCGTCGACGTTGCGCTCGAAGCGGTAGAGGTCGACGGCGCCGGAGAAGGCCGTGGCCCACATGGCCTCGGCGCGCTCGTCCTGGCCGACGATGACGTGGACCGGGCTCATCGTGCGGCCTCCGCGACGTCGAAGGCTGCCGTCGAGCGGCTGGTGACGGTTCGTCCGGCGAGCTTCGCGATCCGGGCTCCGCTCGGGGCGGAGACGACGACGCGATGCTCCTCGACCCGCACGTGGACGCGCTTCGAGAGCCCCGCCGGCAGCGCACCGCGCGCCGCGTCCAGCTCGCTGCGACCCTGCAGGTGCGCCTCGGCCGCTCGCGCTGCGGCCTGCGCCACGGCGACACGGTCACGCACGAGCACGCCGCAGTCCACGATCGCCATGGCGCACGCGACGCACACCGGCAGGGCGACCACTGCCTCAATCAGGGACTGTCCGCGCTCGCCCTTCACGACGACGTCTCGCGGCTGGAGGCCCGGACGGTGAGCCAGCGGGCGGCGCCCGGAAGCACCGCGGGCGGTCGAACCTGCACCACGGCCCGGCCGTGCTGCGTCGAGACCCGGGAGCGAGCGGCCCAGGCGTGCGGCATGGATGCCACGGCCCGCGATCGGTCGGCGCCGTGCGCTGCCCGGTCGGCTGCCACCTGCGCGAAGAGGAGCGAGATCGCCACGAGCAGCGCCTGCAGGCAGGCCGCAGCCGCAAGCAGCAGCATCGGCAGGGTGCCGACGAACTCGACGGTCGCCTGCGCCCGCTCCGAGGAGGGAGCGGCGGCGGGTCTCGGATGGGCGGGGAGAGGCTGGGGGCATCGGACCGTGATCACTAGGTTATTAACTCTGATGCAAGTAGACCACCGCAAGAGGGAAATCGTCAAGCATCTGTGCCAACTCTGTGACGATCCCGTCACACCTGCCCGGAACCCGCATCCCAGCGTCGACGTTCGGTCATCCCACCCGATAGTGTCGAGCCCATGACGACGACCGCACAGCCCCCAGCCGAGTTCGCCGCTGCGATGGAGCAGCACTTCATCGAGGGAGCCGACGACTGGCGCAAGGTGATCGTCGGGTTGCAGGACGAGTCGCGCTTCGCCGACATCTACGGCACGTACGCCCACCTGTACACGCCCGAGCAGCTGAGCGCGCTCTCCGCGGCCCGCGACGCGAGCGACGACCCGGTCGAGCGCGACCGGATGCGCCGGCTCTGGTTCGAGGCGGCCGACGCCGTCGCGGCCGCCGACGTGGTCCAGGCCGCGCAGGACCTCACCAACGAGCGGCTCGCCTGGCGTGTCGAGTTCGATGGCGAGGAGCGCTCGGTCAACGCGCTCGGGGCGATGATCGCCGCAGAGACCGACTACGACCGGCGCGAGGCGATCTACGAGCTCATGTGCCGCGCGGACGAGGAGTTTGCCGAGCGCGACGTGGAGCTGTCGGCCCGCTCGCAGGAGCTGCGTTCCGCGGTCTTCGGCCTCGAGGGCGAGGTGGCCATCGCCAACGCGCGCATGGGGATCGATGTCGCCGAGTTCTCGCGTCAGGTGACCGAGGTCGCCGACCGGACCGCCGATGCGTACGCGGCGCAGGCGGCGACGCTCTTCCCCGAGCTGCTGGGCCGCGACGTGCAGCGCCCCTCGCGGGCCCACGCCGCCTACGTGCGCTCCCTGCACGGCTGGGACGACACGTACACGCGCGAGCGCATGGCGGAGGTCTGCGACCGGACGGTGGCCGAGCTCGGGTTCCCGCTCGCCGACATCCCGACAATCCTGCCCGACCTGGAGGACCGTCCGGAGAAGGATCCCCGCGCGTGCGTCATCCCCGTGCGCGTGCCCGAGGAGGTGCACCTCGTGGTGCGGCCCACCGGCGGCATCACCGACTACCAGGCCTTCCTGCACGAGGCCGGGCACGCGCTGCACTTCGGGCTCACGAGCGACCAGCTCCCGTTCGAGCACCGCTACGTCTCGCCCGACAACGCCCTGACCGAGATCTACTCCTACGTCGTGGAGCGGATCACGCACGAGCCGCTGTGGCACGTGCGCCACTTCGGCGTCTCGCGCGAGCAGGCCGATCGCGTGGTCGACGAGATCCGCTTCGTCGACGCCTCGCTGTTCCGCCGCTACGGCGCCAAGCTCGCCTACGAACTCGAGTTCTGGGCCGACCCGCGCGACCCGCGCAACCCCGAGCGCTACCGCGAGCGACTCTCCGCCGCGACGCTGATGGACTACCCGACGAGCCAGTTCGCGAGCGACATGGATGCGGGCCTGTACGCCGCCGACTACCTGCGTGCGTGGCGCACGAGCGAGCAGGTCATCGCGTGGCTGCGGCGCGAGCACGGCGAGGAGTGGTTCTGCAACGGCGAGGCCGCAGACTTCCTGCGCGACCTGTTCGTGCAGGGTTCGCTGCCGTCCAACGAGGACGTCTCGCGCCAGATCGGATCGTCGCCCGACGACTTCGAGGCCCTCGTCAGCCACCTGGTGGACTGAGCATGGCACCCGACGACGACCAGCACGAGGGCTTCGGCGACCACCCGATCCGCACCCCCCACGGGTTCGTCGAGGAGGGCGCCGACGCGGCGCGCCACTTCGTGAGCTGGACGTGCTACCGGCTCGCGCCGGAGTGGCGACGCCTGCCCGAGGCGGACCGCGAGCGACAGAAGACAGAGCTCGCCGAGGTCCTGGACGCGTGGTCGGAGCGCATCGTCCTGGGGACCTACACGGCGGTCGGCATCCGGCCCGACATCGACCTGATGACGTGGCGCGCGACGCCGGACCTCGACCTGCTGCAGCAGTGCCAGACCGACATCGCCTCGACCGAGCTCGGCACCTACCTCGAGACGCCGTACGCCTACCTCGCGACGACCAAGGGATCGCAGTACACGAAGGCCGCCGAGCAGGCCGGGTTCCGCAAGCCCCGTCCCGTGAGCGTCACGCCGACGGACAAGCGCTACTTCATCGTGTACCCCTTCGTGAAGCAGCGCCGCTGGTACGCGCTGCCGGCCGAGGAGCGTGGGCGGATGATGCGCGACCACGCGATGATCGGTCGCCGCTATCCGGGCGTCACGCTCAACACGGCGTTCTCGTTCGGCATCGACGACCAGGAATTCATGACCGCGTTCGAGACCGACTCGGTGCACGACTTCCTCGACCTGATGATGGAGATGCGCGCCTCGGAGGCCTCCGCCTACACGGAGCGCGACACCCCGATCTTCACCACGATCAAGCTGTCGGCGCGCGATGCGCTCGACACCCTCGGCGGCGTGCGCGCGTCGGTCCTCGCCGAGCGCTGACCGGCTGGGCTACCAGCGCGAGCGGCGCTGCTGCCACGACCACCACAGGCCGAACCCGCAGAGGATCAGCGCTCCGTAGAACAGGCCGGCGTGCCCCGACTGCCACCCGAACCACGGGTAGGGCAGGAAGGAGAAGCTGATCGTGCCCGTGATGAACACGACGATCAGCGCGAGCCCCGCGGCCTGCAGCACGAGCCGCGGCGTTGCGTCCATCTGCGCGATGGTGCCGGAGTTGCGCTGGTAGCTCGCGATGAGGAACCACACGAGCAGCACGGCGAAGGCGAGGTTCAGGATCGCGCTCAGCGAACCGGCCGTCGTGCTGAAGGCGCCCGTGAAGATCGCGCCGGCGACGGCCAGGGCCACGAGGATGAGCAGGTTGCGTCGCGAATCGGTCATGGGCATGGCGGTACCCGGATCCCGCCCGCCCTCACCCTCCCGTGGCGAAGGCCCGCAGACCGAGCGCGGCCACGACGAGCGAGGCGGCCGCGAACACGCGCACGTTGACCTTCGCGTCGCGGGTGCGGTACCCGTAGGCCGCCACGATCGCCACGAGCATGAACGGCCCGTACACGCGGGTGTGGAGCGGATCGTGCGCGTGGTGGCCGTCGGCCCACAGCGCGAGCCCCAGCATGCTCGCCGCGAAGACGAGGGTGTGCGACAGCTGCAGCAGGTGCGAGAACGCCCGCCCCTCGCCCGGCGACCGGTCCGACGCGATCGTCCGCGCGCGGACCAGCCCCCACACGCCGACCACGACCGCCGTCACGACCAGCAGGAGGGCGACGACCACATGGGCAGTGACGAGTGGGTCCACGGGCGTGTATGATACGGAGTGCTTCGGCGGACCCTGCGGGTGTGTCGCAGCTCCAGCGGATGTGGCGGAATTGGTAGACGCGCTGCGTTCAGGTCGCAGTGGGCTCCGGCCCGTGGAGGTTCGAGTCCTCTCATCCGCACTCCTGGTGCCCCGCCTCGCGCGGGGCACCGGTGCTTCAGGCCTCGGGTCCGGGATCGGGCGGGGCGACCTGGCCGAGTTCCTGCTCGAGCGCGTCCCACGTCGCGGGGTCCTCGCCCCCGGTGCGCCACAGGGCCACCCCGCGCAGGCCGTACTCCTCCGCCACGTGCGCCTTGGCCGCGGTCGACTCAGCGTCCTCGAACCACGACACCCGCGCACGACGCCCGAATCCGTACGAGAGGTGCCGGGTCGCCCACTGGGGCGACCACGACACGCGCGCGACCGCGCGACCGCGCAGCAGCGCCTGCGTCTGCGCCCAGGTCCGCGCAGTGGCGCATCCATGCACCGGCCAGTCGTAGCCGTACAGCGGCAGCCCGAGCGCGAGCTTGTCGGCCGGGACGAGCGCGCCGACGTAGTCGACCACCCGCACGACCCAGTCGACCGGCGCGGTCGGGCCGGGCCGCCCGCACGACCAGTGGTAGTCGTACGCCATGACGCGCACCTCGTCCGCGTCCGCGCCGATCGTCGCGTAGTCCGTGCCGCGGTCGTACGTCGACCCCATGAACTTGGTCGACGCACCGACCGTCACGCTCAGCTCCAGGCCGCGCTCGTGCAGCCGCGCCGCGGCCTCGTGCACGAGCGCCGCGAACCGCACACGGTCGCGCGGCGCGATGTTCTCGTAGTCGAGGTCGACGCCCGCGAACTGCGGCCGCGAGGCGAGCGCCACGAGCTGCGCCACGTGGCGGGTGCGCGACGCCGGGGTGGCGAGCACGCGCGACAGGCGGCGGGCGTCGAACTCGTTGCCAACGGTCGGCAGCACCGTCATGCCCTCTACCTCGGCGATGCCGAGCACCTCGGGATCCATCGACCCGGACCGGGCGACGATGCCGCGCCCGTCGGCGCGGAGCACGAACCAGAAGGGCGAGATCCGCCCCACCGACGACGCGTGGTCGCGCAGGCTCGCCAGGACGTTCGTCCGGTCCCACGGCACGATCCATGCCGTCGTGCGCTCACGAGCGGAGGCCGCCGCCGCCGGATCCGAGTCGACGGGGTTCACGACCGCCGGGTCCGCAGCGGCGGGGTCGGTCGCGGGATCCGTCGACGTCGGCTCGTCGGCGCTCGCAACGCCCGCCATCGCCGTGAGGGCGCACAGCGCGAGGGCAATGACTCGCCCCGCGGCCGCGGCCGTGGACCCTCGGCGGAGCATCACGTCGGGTTGAGGTCGCGGCGCACGCCGTGCACCGGGCGCCCCAGTGCGCGCCACTGGTCCAGCGTGATCGTGGGCAGTGGCCCGTCGTACTTGATGATCCGCGGGTCGCGCCCGACCTTCTTGGCGATCGAGGCGTGCTCGAGCAGCGGGTCGGGCGTCTCGGCGATCACCACGTGGTGGCACGCCGTCACCCACTCGAACTCCTCGCCACACGCCGGGCACGGCCACGGTGCGGTGTTGATCGCGTACCACCGCTCGTGCTCGGGGATGGGGTCGTCGAGCTCCAGGTCCTGGAGCGCCTGCTCGAGTTCGTCAACCTCGTAGACCGTCGCCATGGGCAGGACCCTATCGGCCGCGTCATCCCGACGCGGCGCCCGCGGCCACCGGCGCGGCTCCGAGCGGCCAGACGTCCCGCGATCTGATTGGTCCGGGGGCGTTCCGTACAGGATGATCGCATCCTGATCGCGCCACGGATGGTCGCGACCGAACATGACTCCCCCTCCCTTCGAAAGGGTCACGGATGACGATGACCGGCATCACCGCTGCCACTCCGACCGCTGCGCCGCACGGCCTGGAAGCACCCCCCGTCGCCCCGGGTGAGCCCAAGCTCTCCAAGGCCGAGGAGCGGGCCCAGGCGAAGGAGGAGGCGAAGTTCTCCGAGTTCGTGGTCATGCTCGACGACCAGGGCCAGCGCACCGTCGAGAAGGCATTCGACATGCCGGTCGGCGTCGAACGCCGCCAGTACGTGGCCAAGTCGCTCATCGACAACATGGTCAAGACGCAGGGCCCCCTGTGGAAGGTCCTCGACGGCCTCCAGTCCTCGGGCCACGTCTCCCAGACGCGCGGCTACACGCCGCTCTGGATCCAGAACTCGATCGTCGTCTACGGCGACGACACGGCCAAGTCCGTGATGGAGAGCGCCGCCGGCGTCGCGCAGGCGGTCAAGTCCGCCACGCACGTGCTCGACAACCCGGGCCGCTACGAGGACCAGCTCGCCCCGCTCGAGAACGCGGTGAGTGGTGCCGAGGCCCTGGCGGACCTGCCGGCCGACGTCGACCACATCGCAAAGGGTGCGACCAAGGGCGGCGGCGGCAAGGCCGTGGCCAAGCGCCCCGACCTGGCCACCGACCCGCAGTGGAACCTCAACCGCATCCACGTCGACGCGGCCCACAAGGACGGCCTGACCGGCAAGGGCGTCGTCGTCGGCTCCCTCGACACGGGCGTTGACTTCACGCATCCGGCGCTGCTCTCCAAGTACCGCGGCTACGACCCGGAGACCGGCGAGGTCTCCCACGTCGGCAACTGGTACGACGCGACCGACGAGAAGTCGCCGGTGCCCGTCGACGGCCACGGCCACGGCACGCACACGACCGGCACGATGGTCGGTGGCTACAACGGCTTCGACGTCGGCGTCGCGCCTGACGCGCAGTGGGTCGCGGCCCGCGGCCTCGGTGAGCAGGGCGGCACGGACGGCATGCTGCTGACGGCGTTCCAGAACATGGTCGCGCCGAAGGTGCCGGACGCTTCCGCCCCCGGTGGAGCCAAGCGCGTCGTCGCGCTCGGCCCGGACATCATCAACAACTCGTGGGGCTCCGACGCGGGCCAGAGCACGAGCTACATGCACGCGCTGCGCAACATGGACGCGATGGGCGTGGTCAACTTCTTCGCCGCCGGCAATGACGGCGAGGCCGGTGCCGGCACCATCGGTTCGCCCGGCTCGAGCCCGCACATCATCACGGTGGGCGCGACCGACCGCACCGACACTCCGGCGAGCTTCTCGTCGCGCGGCCCGAACCCGCTCCCGGTGGAGAACGGCGAGCCCGTCCCCTTCATCGCGATGCCCGGCACGGAGATCCGCTCGGCCAAGCCGGGTGGCGGCTACCAGCAGATGCAGGGCACCTCGATGGCCACGCCGCTCGCGGCCGGCATGGGTGCACTCGTCGACCAGGCCGCGCTCGAGCTGACCGGTCGCACGTTCGACACCAGGGCGATGAAGGAAGTCCTCAAGCGCGCCGCCGTGGACATCCAGGAGAAGGGTCCGGACGATGCGACCGGCTACGGCATCCCCGTCGCCGACCACCTCCGCAAGATCGTCGCCGACGTCGCCAAGGACCTCGGGCTGCTCGACGCCAAGGCCGCCAAGGCCGCCAAGTAACGGGACGGGGCCCGCGCCCGGACGATCAGTCCGAGGCTGCGGGCGCGACCACCAGGTCGGCGACCACGGGGACGTGGTCGCTGCCCTGGCGGGTCGTGGCGTCGTTGAGCACGTGCGCGTCGCGCACCTGCACGTCCTTCGACACGTACACGCGGTCGATGTTGCGCGCGGGGGCGAGCGCCGGGAAACTCCACGACGCCGGTGAACCGGGCTTCGTGCCCGCCTCGGCCGCCGCGTTGCGCAGGCCGGCACTGCCGAGCACCTGCGCCTCGAACGTCTCGGCCGGCGTGCCGCCCGTCACGTTGAAGTCGCCGGCCAGGATCGTGGGGCCGTGCCACGCGTCGATCGTGTCGGCCACGGGCACGAGCTGCCGCTCCTGCACCTCCGTGCTGCCGGGTGCGTCGCCCGCGCGCGATCCCGGGCTCGACAGGTGCATGCCGAGCACGCGCACGTCGGTGCCCCCGGCGGTGCGAACGATCGCGTCGGTGGTCGTGCGCGGCTCGTAGTTGGACGGCCACCACGAGGGCAGCGAGCCGCCGGTGTGGTCGATGACCGTCCCGACGAGCGCGGCCGCGCGGCGCACCACGCTCGACCCCTCGGGGTCGGGGTGGTGCAGGCCGCGGGCGTCCTCGATGCGGGCGCCGCCGAACGTCAGCACCGCGCCGCCCTTGGTCTTGCCGGACGCGCCCACCGCGTTCGGCACGAGCACGGCGTCGGTCGCGCCGAGCCGCGTCTTCAGCTCGTCGATGTCGTCGTGGTAGCCGCCGAGCGCGGCGAAGGTCGAGACCTCCTGCAGCACGAGCACGTCGGGATGCTCGCGGCGGACGGTCTCCGCGATGGCGTCGAGCGCCGCGCCGTCCTCGCGCACGGTGCCGTCCGGGCCGATCAGCTCGCGCACGTTCCAGTCGAGCACGCGCAGGTGCTCGCCGGGCGCGCCGGCCTGCGGCGTGCCGCCGCCGCCGCCCGCTACGAACCCCGTCGACGCGGGGCCGGACCGATGGCGAGCGAGGTCGACCGCGCGCGCCACGAGCGTCGCCCCGACGAACCCCGCTGCTGCGCCGAGCGCGAGGCCACCGGCGGCGCGCATGGGGGCCGGGCCGAGCAGGTGCGCGCCGATCCCCGCGCCGACGGCGGCCGCCAGGTAGGCGATGGCGGGATGGCTGCTGATCGGTCGTCCGATCGCATCGGGGAGCGGGTCGCGTCGCGGCTCGACACCGGCCAGCTCGGGCAGGCGTGCCTGGCCCGGCAGCCGTCCACCACCCGCGATGCGGATGCGTGTGTCGGTCCCCATCGGTGCTGGCCGCGCCACGTCGCCCATCGAAAACACCCCTGCCGCCCCGCCCGTCGGGGCCCCCTCAGTCCATCGAGCGTCGCAGGCGCCACGTTGCACCCGAGGCGTGCCTGGGCGCCCGGGCGGGAAGGCAGCCCCCGAAGCATCCGATCCTCCTCCAGCCATGAGC
>JAOPYS010000420.1 GCA_025964465.1 Thermoleophilia bacterium | reverse complement strand
GCCCCTCGAGGACGTTGCTCCACGTCGGCGAGTTCGCATCCTCGAAGTCGGCCATGAACATCCGCGCGCCCGAGTTGAGCGCGTTGATGACCATCTTGCGGTCGACGGGGCCGGTGATCTCCACGCGGCGATCGCGCAGGCCGGCCGGGACGGGGGAGATCTTCCAGTCGCCCTCGCGCACGTGCGCGGTCTCGGGCAGGAAGTCGGGCAGCTCGCCGGCGTCGAGCCTGACCTGGCGCTCGGCGCGCAGCGCCAGCAGCTCGCGGCGCCTCGGCTCGAAGCGCTCGTGCACGCGGGCGAGCAGGTCGCGGGCGGCGGCGTCGAGCACCGCTCCCGCCACCGGTGACGTCGCGTCGGCGACCTCGAGCTGTACGGCCGTTTCCTGCATCCGGATCCCCCCTGACGGTTATTGACTGGCCCGTCAATACGTGCGCGGCGACTATGTCATACCCGCGCCCGCCGTTCCGATGTCACTCGCGCGCAACGCCGCACACCCCTTGACGTTTCGGCAACTTCGTCGCACCGTGGAACCAGGGACGCGTGCTCGTTCCGCGCCGGGGGGCGACTGGACCACGGCGAGCACGCACGGGAGAAGGAATTCACCATGCGACGACGTCAGATCCTGCGCTGGGCCACGGTCGCGGCACTCGTGTCAACGAGCTTGTTCGCGACCGCTGCCGCACCATCGATCGCCTCGGCGGACGTCGCCGTGTCGCCGGCCCGCGTGTGCCCGGCCATCTATCCCCGGCCCGCCTCGTGCGACTACACCGCACCCAGGATCCCGACCGCGCACCTCGGCTACATCGGGTGGACGTACCTGAACCTCAACTACTGCGCGCCGAGCCTGGCGTGCCCCGCGATCTACCAGGTGTCCACCCCGGCGTGGAGCTGGAACGGCTCGACCTGGAGCCAGACGCAGCTGAGCGGCGGGTGGGTCTACGTCTACCCCTACACCGGTGCGTGGCGCTGGGCCTGGACGCAGTCCACGGGCTGGGTCGCGGTGAGCGGCGGTCGGTTCGAGATCCGCTCGACATACGCCTACCTGTAGGCAGACGCGCAACACGGTTTCCCGCGGGGCTCCCGACCATCACGGTCGGGGGCCCCGCGTGTCTTCCGGCGGCGACCGCAGGCGGCCACGGCCGGCCGTCGGTGCGGCCACGGGCCGGGGCGTCGATTGAGCGGGGGCCGCGTGGCGGGATACGCTGCATCCCGACAACGCGATCTCCGCATGCCTCCCAGGAGGCGCGGATCCGCGGCTGACGCGTCGGTGGTGCGAGGACCCCGGACGCGGCGCCGCAACGACGAGGCCCCCGAGTGATCGGGGGCCTCGCTGCGTTCGCTTCCGTCGCGGAACCGACCCGGAAGATGATGGTTCCACGATCGTCAAGGTTCGGAGGCGTCCGACCGATGAACCCTCCGTGCCCATCGCCTCCGAACTCGCGCGCGCACACGTGCGAAGGTGCACGTCCGGTGTGCTCCCGCCACTCGTGGCCGTGCTCCTCCTGTTCATGGCGGCGCCCCACGGCGCACGGGGGGCGTTGACCCTCGACACGACGTCGTGCAGCGGGAGCGGCCTGGGCTTCGGCACGGCGGTCGGCCCGACCAGCCGCGTCACCGCGGCCGACTGCACGATCGGGTTCGGGAACGACACCGGCGCCGTGCAGGTGCGGCTCTACCAGGGCGACGGGGCGGGCGCCGCGATGACCGGCATCGCCGACTACGCCCCAGGGGCGCAGGACTGGACGACGGGCGCGAGCACGTTCGGCGCGTGCCTCCGGGCCGTGAGCGGCTCCCCGACGACCTCCTGGACCGTTCCGGGGGACGCCGCCTGCGACGTGGGCAACGCCGACCCGTGGAACCCCGTTGCGGCGACGAGCGGTGCCAGCGGCAGCGTGGTCGCCGAGCTGGCCACCGGTACCTACACGGCGGCGCTGCGGTTCGGGGTTCGCACCGGCGCGACGCAGACCGCCGGTGCGTACTCGGCCCCCCTGGTCGTCGAGGTGCTCCAGCCGACCCCGCCTGCGCCGGCCAACACCGCGCTGCCGGTCATCTCGGGCACGGCCACGGCCGGCCAGGTCCTCACCACCACCGACGGCACGTGGACCGGGTCGCCTGGCTCATACACCTACCAGTGGCGCCGCTGCAACGCCGCAGGTGCCTCGTGCGTCGACATCGCCGGCGCGAGCGCCTCCACCCGCACCCTCGTGGCAGCCGACGTGGACGCGACCCTGCGCGTCGTGGTCACCGCGACGAACGGGTCCGGCTCGACGCCCGCCACCAGCGTCCAGACCGCCGGCATCGCCGGCATCGCACCGACCGCCGGCACGGCCGCGGTCTCCGGGACGGCGACCTCGGGGCAGGTGCTCACGGCGAGCGCGGGCGGCTCGTGGACCCCGGGGACGCCGGCAGGCACGACGACCTACGCGTGGCGCCGGTGCAACGCCGCGGGTGCTGCCTGCGCCACCATCGCCGGGCAGACCGCGTCGACCTACACGCTGACGTCCCTGGACGTGGACGCGACCGTCCGCGCCGTGATCACGAGCACCAACACGTGCACGACCGGGTGCGGGCCCGCCTCGGCGACGAGCCCGCAGACGGCGCTCGTGGCGGGGGTGGCGCCGACGGCGGGCACGCTGACCGCGGCCGGCGTCGCCGGCAAGGGACAGACGCTCACGGCCGCACCGGTGGGGTGGACGAGCGGGAGCCCGACGGCCACCGACACGTACCAGTGGCGCCGCTGCGACGCGGCTGGTGCGTCCTGCGTCGACATCGTCGGCGCCACGGCGGTGAGCTACGTGGTGGCGGCAGCCGACCTCGACGCGACGATCCGCGTGGTCATGACCCGCGCGAACTCCTGCACCTCCGGGTGCGGCACGGTCTCCCTGACGAGCCCGCAGACCGCGGTCGTCACGGCCATCGTCAACGTGGTCGACGCGACCACGGTCATCAACGGCACGATCATCGGCACGGTCTTGCCGGCCGGCACGCAGGCCGGCGACCTGCTCGTCGTGGTCGTCACGACACGCGACGGCAGCTCCCAGAACATCCAGGAGTTCGGCTCGACCGACTTCACCAAGTACCGGCAGTCCAACAACAGCAACCGTGTGGCCATCGCCATCTTCTACCGCGTCGTGACCGGCGGCGAGAGCCCGAGCTACCAGTTCAACTGGGGCACGTCGCGCGGCGCGACGGCGACCATCATGCGGGTCACGGGCGCCGACCCCGCGCTGCCGATCGGCGGCTACTCCGAGGCGTTCGGCACGAGCGCGGCACAGACGGCACCGTCCATCCCCGGCACCGACCCCAGGAGCCTGCTCATCGCGACGTTCGCGGTGCGCTTCCCGACCAGCAGCTACACGCCGCCTGCCGGCATGACCGAGGTGCTCGACCAGCAGACCGCCGACATCACGACCGAGGTCGACACGCAGCAGTGGCTCGCGGGCGGCGCGACGGGCACGCGCCAGGCCACCGGCTACAACGACGACTGGGTCGCCCAGATGGTCTGGATCAACCCCGTCTAGCCGGCCGCGTCGAGCACGAAGTCATCATCCAACGAAGGCGGCTTCGTCCCACGTCTCGAGCGAGCGCTTCAGGTGCGCGAGGAACTGCACCGCGTACGCCCCGTCGATGAGCCGGTGGTCGTAGCTCATGCACAGGTTCATCATCGAGCGGATCGCGATCGCGTCGGCGCCCTCGGAGTCCGTGACCACGACCGGGCGCTTGATGATCGCCTCGGTGTCGAGGATCGCCACCTGCGGCTGGTTGATGATCGGCGTGCCGTGCACCGCGCCGAAGATGCCGGGGTTGGTCAGCGTGAAGGTGCCGCCGCTGACCTCGTCGGGCGAGAGCTTCTTGTTCCGCGCGCGGTCGGCCAGGTCCTTCACGCCGCGGGCGATGCCGACGAGGTTCTTCTCCTCGGCGTTGCGCAGCACGGGGACGATGAGGCCCTCGCCGTTGTCGAGCGCCACGGCGATGCCGAGGTTGACGTAGCTCTTGATGACGGCGCTGTCACCGCGGATCTCCGCGTTGATGAGCGGCCAGTGTGCGATCGCGTCGATGAGTGCACGGATGGCGAAGTGCGTGAACGTCACGTTGACGCCCCACTGTGCCTGCAGCTCGGCCTTGAGCGCGCCGCGCATCCGCACCACGCGCGTCATGTCGACCTCCATCGTGGAGGTGACGTGGGGCGAGGTGTGCGTGCTCTCCACCATGTGGCGGGCGATCGCCTTGCGCATCGGGTTGAAGTTGACGACGCGCTCGCCACCGTCCAGCGGGGCGGGCGGCGCAACCGGCGTGGCGGCAGGGGTCTGAGCAGCCGGGGTCGGGGCGGCCGGGGTCGACGCGCCTGCAGCGGAGGCGCCCTGCGGCGAGGTCGCGGGGGCGGGCATGACCGGGGCCGACGCCTGCGCGGAGGCGCCACCCTCGATGAACGCGAGGATGTCCTTCTTCGTGACGCGGCCGCCGGTGCCGGTGCCGGGCACGGTGCTCGGGTCGATGCCCTGGTCGGCGGCGATGCGCGCGACCACGGGCGAGACGAAGCGACCGGCGCCCATGGCGCCCTCCGCGGCCGGAGCTGCCTGCGGGGCGGCCGGCGCGGGTGCCGGGGTGTCGGGGACGGAGGGGGTCGCGGCGACGGGCGCCGGCGGGATCTCCTCCGCGAGGGTCTGCTGCGCCTGCTCGATCGGTGCGGGGGCCGCGGGGGCCGATCCGCCAGCCGTGCCGCCGACCTCGATCTGCGCGAGCAGGGCGCCGACGTCGACCGTCTCGCCCTCGGCGGTCACGATCTTGGTGACGACGCCGCTGGCCGGGCTCGGCACCTCGGTGTCCACCTTGTCCGTCGAGATCTCGAGGAGCGTCTCGTCCGTCTCGTTGGTCTCGCCCTAGGCCTTCAGCCAATGGGAGATCGTGCCTTCCGAGACACTCACGCACATCTGGGTCATCACGACGTCGACGACGGTTCCGGTGGTCATTTCGGGCATCTCCATGCGAGCTTGGCGGTCGTGCCCGAGCCTACACCGGCCCCGCGCGTCGCGTGGTGGCACCCGGGGGCGTGCAACGACGGGGAGAAGTACCTAGACGCACCGCCTGCACCTCGTCGTACGGTGGTGGCGAGGCCCACCCGACGCAGGAGCACGCATGGATGTCATCGGGTACCACGGCAT
>JAOPYS010000413.1 GCA_025964465.1 Thermoleophilia bacterium | reverse complement strand
CGAGGGTCGGCGGCGCCGCCACCACGACGAGGTGGTACCGGTCCACCCAGACGACGTTGTGCTGCCACGGGCGCGCCAGCTCCACGACGTGCACGAGCGGGCCGTGCCCGATCTCGCGCAGCTCGTCGCCGTACGCCGCAGATGCACCCCCTGCCTGCTCGTCCGGGTGCAGCGCCCACCCCGACATGGCCTCGGCGCCCAGGTCCAGCACCTGCACGAGCGCGTCGGGCACCGCGGCGAGCACCGACGGGTTGTCGCTGCGCAGGGTCCAGCGTCCGGGGCGGTAGGGGTCGGTCTCGACGAGCAGCTGCGCCATGCGCGTGCCCTACCCGTCAGCCGGGTCGCACGAAGCCCCGGATGTCGTTCGTGCTGGCCGCGTAGCTGCGGCGCTGCACGCGGTCGGAGGAGTTGCCCTCGATCGTGTTGATCGTGCCGTCCGCGCCGACGCTCTCCACGATGCCGGTGTGGTCGGGGGTGCCGTCGCCGCCCCAGTCGAAGATCGCGATGTCGCCGGGCTTGGGCTGCTGGCTGCCGAACTCGACGAAACGGTCCTGCTGCTTGCCCCACGCCTCGAGCGTCGGCACGTACCCCGTGCCGTTGCCGCCCGCGCCGACCGGGGCGCCCGCGTTCTTGGCCAGCCAGCTCACGAAGTACGCGCACCAGGGTCCGGGGGAGTCCTGCGCGCCCGCCGTCGCGGACCGGTACTCGCGGATCCGGGGGCCGTCGTTGTTGCCAGAGGTCTCGGTGACCCCCAGCTCGCCCTGGGCCAGCGCGACCATCCGCGCCCCGGCGCCGCTCGCGCCCGCGGCCGGCCCGACGCCCCCCGCGGTCGGCACGTCGATGCCGAGCATGCGGTACTGGTCGGCGACCGTGAGGATCGGCACGCCGTACTGCGACATCGTCTCGGCGGCCGGCGCGGCGGTGCCGCCGGCCGCCGCCGAGGCGGCGCCGTCAGACCGTGCGCCGAGCAGCGCCTGCTGCTGCGCCAGCTGCGCATCGAAGGCGCCCGGCGAGGCCACGGTCGTGCCGGTCGAGGTCAGGGTCAGGGGCCCCGCTCCGGTCAACGACCGCAGCTCGCCCATGCGCTGCAGTGCGGTCTCGTAGCTCATCGCTACGAGGCATCGGCGAGCCCCCGGAGCCCCTTGAACTGGCCCGAGCGAGCGTCCTCCGCTGCAAATTCACCGTACAGGTGGCGGTCGAGTTCCTCCATCGATCGTGCCATGCGCAGCGCTTCGCCGTACATCACGCGGACGAATTCCATCCGCTCGAGTTCGTCGAGCTGGTCCCAGCGGTCGATGAGCGTCGCCGAGTACCCCAGGACGCTGGTGAGGGGAGTGCGGAGCCCGTGTGAGAGCTCCTCGTGCAGGAGGGTGTCCATGGTGGTCGTGTCCTTTCGCCGGGCGACGGCCGAACGCGGTGGGCGTTCGCGGCGGTCGGCGCGGCCGGGGTGGCGCATCCGGGTTGTGCAGGGAGGACATCGGCGGCATGGTGGCATGACTGCCGATCGGAGCGTCCCGCGGTGCGAGGGGTGCAGGCGCCCCGCGCAACGTGACGAGTTGCAGACGCCCCGCAGCGTCCTTCGCGGGCCGAGACGCCTCACGCCTCCCGAACCTGCGCATGACTTCGCGTTTACATGGGCCAAGGCCGTGGCCCACCGCGTCCCACCGGTGCCCGGATCCGGCGTGGAGGTGCCTCGCACGCGGGAAACTTGCAGGGATGCAGGGAGTGCCCGCACATCGCCGTCGACGACAGCTGCCCGCCACGGGGGCGACAGGCATGGCTCCGACGCGCGCACCGTGGGCTTCCGGCGGCGCGTTGCCGCCCACCCGCGTGGGCGCCCCGCTCCCCGGCGCATCGGCCGCTTCGCTCGGCTACGTCGAGGGCGAGCTGCCACCCGGGTCGCGCCGCCTGCTCCCGCTGCAGGATGGCGACCAGGGCATCTCGGCCAGCGAACGCCCGCACGCCGAGCAGGCGATCAAGCGCCTCTTCGAGGCCGAGGGCGTCGACATGGTCGCGATGTTCAACGTCGTCGGCGGGACCTACGAGCTGCGCTCGCGCACCGGGTTCATCCGCTGGGAGCGCTGGGCCACGCCGACCGGCGAGGTCCGGTACCGCATCGTCGCCCAGGGCGGCGAGAACCCGATCCCGAACGTCGACGGCACGATCCTCGCGACCATCGAGGAGGAGGCGGCCGCCGCGGGCGGCATCGGCAAGCCCGTGCCGAAGCAGCACAACTCCTACCCCGACATGCTGGCGCGGATCGCGCAGCTGTTCGACAACGCCCGCGCGCCGGAGTTCGTGTACATCCCGACCAACGGCGGCGACCCGAACCACCCGGGCGCCGGCTCGCACGGCATCCCGGACATGGTGCAGTCGCGCTCGCCGCTCGTCATCGCCGCCCCGGGGGTCGCGCGGGGTGCGGTGGTCGACATGCGCGTCCGGCACGAGGACGTGGCCCCCACGGTCGCCGAGCTGCTCGGCGTGCACCCCGTCCTCGGCACCAACGCCACCGGCGTGCAGCGCACGCAGCTGCTGCGGTGGCAGGACGGCCACTCGGTCGCGTCGAGCATCGAGGACGGTCGCACCGGCGCCGCCTACGGGTCGGCCGAGCGCGCCATCATCTTCACCATCGACGGCATGAGCCAGACCGCGCTGCTCGACGAGGTCAAGGCGGGGCGCGCGCCGAACTTCGCGCGGATCATGCGGGCCGGCACGATGTTCCGCAATGGCTCGCTCGCGGAGTATCCGACCGTGACGTGGGCCAACCACAACACGCTCATGACCGGTGCGTCGCCCGGTCACACGGGCCTGGTCAACAACTCGTGGTGGGACCGCACCACCCAGACCGAGCGCCTCATCACCGATGGCGGCTGGAAGAACTCGCTGCGCACCGGTCAGCTGATGGATCCCAAGGTCGAGACGATCTACGAGGCCGTCGAGCGCTCCTTCCCCGGGGCGCGCACGATGGCCGTCAACCAGCCGTCGGGGCGCGGCGCCGACATCGACATCCTCGGCCTCCACGGCATCCCGAGCCTCCTCGCCAACGCGGCCAAGATCGCCGTCAACTTCCTCCGGGGGCGCTCCACGATCGACAAGGACGCCGAGGCGAACGTCGACGACTGGAAGTCCTCCACGCAGCAGGACCTCGCGGGCACGGCGATCGGCGAGGCGTACTTCTCCAAGGCCACCCCGCCCAAGCTCGGGGTGTTCGAGTACACGCTCGTCGACAGCCAGGGCCATCGCCACGGGCCGCACAGCGAGGCCGGTCGCCGAGCCCTGCAGCAGGTGGACCGGCAGGTCGGTCGCGTGCTCGACACCATCGAGAAGCGCGGCATCGCCGGATCCACGGCGATCGTGCTCACCGCCGACCACGGGATGGAGCACCAGGAACTCGACACGGCGAAGCTCGGTGGCTGGTTCGAGGCGCTGGACCGTGCCGCGGCCGACGGCGCCAAGACCAAGGAGAGCACGCGCTTCGTCTACGTGCGCAGCGTCGACTGGAAGGTCGTCGGCGCGGTGCCCGCCGCGGGAACGAGCGGCGAGCTGGCGATCGCGATCGCCAACGACGACGCGGCCGCCGACGGATCGCACCCGAAGGTCCCCGGCGCGACGGTGACGGTGCGTGACGGCGCCGGGCACACGTGGTCCGGCGTCTCCGATGCCGACGGCGTCGTGCACCTGCCGATCGCCGCGACGGCCGGACCCCTGCACGTCACCATCGAGCACACGGACTTCTCCACCGAGCAGGGCACCATTCCGCTGCCCACCGCCTGACGCGCTCGTGCAACGGGGCCACGGAGTGGCCCGATAGCCAGACGATGGATGACGAGACCCCCACCGAGCGGCTCCGCCCGAACCTGCGACTCGTCCGCGAGCCGGTCCACGATCCGGCGGCGGCGGTGCCACCACCGCGGCCCCGTTCGATCGGGCGCCTCATCGCGCAGACCGCACTCATCGCCGACAGCGCGGTGAACCGGCGCGAGTCCCACGACGTGATGCCCGAGGGGCGCGGCATGGCCGGGCGCCTGCTCGGCCGCTTCCGCTAGGTCGGGCGACGCTCGCTCAGGCGGGCTGCGGCGCGAACTCGTCGGCCGAGCCGGCGAGCCGAGCCACCGTCGACACCGAGCTGCGCCGGGTCGCGGCCACCGACTGGAACGGCACGCGGGCCGGTCGCTCCGCGATGCGCTCCTCCAGCAGCGAGAGCAGGCCCTCGCGCTGGGCGTCGTCGTGGATGTCGATGTCGTCGGTGTCGATGACGAGCACGTCCGAGGAGTCGTAGCTGGCCATCCACCGCTCGTAGCGGTCCTCGAGCCCCTGCAGGTAGCCGACCTGCACGTTCGCCTCGATCGACCGGTCGCGCCCGCGGATGCGGTCGACCAGCGTCGGGATGCTGGCCCGCAGGTAGATCATCAGGTCGGGGCCCGGCACCACGCGCGTGAGCGAGCGGAAGTGGTCCTCGAGCGAGCGGAACTCCTCGGGCTCGAGCAGGCCCTGCTCCAGGTGGCTCGACGCGAACACGTGGAAGTGCTCGTAGATCGTGCGGTCCTGCACGCAGGTGTCGCTCGACTGCAGGATGTCGCAGTGCTGGCGGAACGCCTGGCTCAGGAAGGTGAACTGCGAGTGGAAGCTCCACCGGCGCATGTCCTCGTAGAACCGCTCGAGGTACGGGTTCTCCGACACCGTCTCGTAGAAGGCGCGAGCGTCCAGACGCTCCGACAACGCACGCGTGAGCGTGCTCTTGCCGACCCCCATGTTGCCTGCGATCGCGACGTGACGTGCCCCGGTTCCCCTCATTCCCGGAAGTATGGGAGGCGCCTCGGACGCGGTCGGTCCTGAATCGACACCCGCTGCGGTGGGTTCGTCCATCAGTCGCGCTGGTCCGGGCGCAGGGAGCCGCGCGAGTAGCGCGGGCGGTCGGCGGGTCGCAGCGCGCGGCGCCGTTCCTCGTCGCTGGCCATCGGGCTCGCGACCGACGAGCCCGACTCGCGGGCGCGGGCGCGACGCTGCGCCTCGAACACGAGCTTCGCCGCGCCCTCGTACTGCGGCGAGCCGGTGGCCGTGACGTTGCGCAGGCGCACGGCACGGGCCGGGCCCGCGCCATCGACCTCGAGCACCTCGGTCTCGAACTCCACCCACGGGGCGGGGTTCGCGCCCGGCTGCGATGCCGGGATGCGCACGCGCAGCGTGCACGCCGCGCCGGGCTCGACCTCGAGGTCCGTGGAGACCTTGGCGCCGCCCGCGCTCAGGTTGCGAACCGTGCACCGGACGGTGCGGCCGCCGTGCACCAGTTCGGCCTCGAGCTCCGCCTCGGGACCGATCCGGAAGGATTCACGCAGGTTCTCGTTCATCGCCCCCCAAGTGTGCCCGGGCGACTGGGTGGGTGAACGCCGCAGGCATCCTGCCCGCGGTCGTCCACCCGGTCCTTGACGGCGCCATCCGTGGCGCCGCACGTCGTCCATCGACCGCCGACCCTCAGGCCACCGGCACGCGCTCGACCAGCTCGCGCAGCTCACCGGCTCGCGCGGCGATCCGCTCACGCAGCGCCGCCGGTGACGTCACCGTCGCCTGGCCGCGGTACTTGAGGATCTCCTCGACCAGCCACGTGTCGCCGGCCGTGGCGACACGCTGCAGCGCCGAGCCGTCCACGAGGCGCGTGGCGTCCGTCCCGTTCTCCAGCACGTAGCCGGCAGCGGACGGCGCGAACCACACGCTCGCCACGCGGGGCGAGTCCTCGAGCGTCCGCGGCGTGTCCGCCTCGTAGCCCGCGAGGTCGACGTCACGCTCGGCGAACGTCTCCTCGAGCACCTCGAGCGACTTGATCCGGTCGAGCCGGAATGAGCGCAGGTCATCCGCCTTGCGGCACCACGCCACGGCGTACCAGTGCTGCTTGAGGCGCTGCAGCCGCAGGGGCTCCACGTCGCGCTCGGCCAGCTCGCCACGGCCCTGCGAGTAGTACTCGATCCGCAGCACGCGCTGCTCGCGCATGGCCGTGGTGAGCTCGGTGAGCACGTGCTGCTCGCTGCGCGTCGGGGCGGTCGCCGGCACCGTCGGGCTGCCGTAGCCACCGAAGCCCTCGGTGAGCTTGGCGCGCACCGAATCCAGGTCGCTCTGCGCCGTGGCCGCCACGAGTGGTCCGACGAGGTCGAGCGCGAGCAGCAGGGCCTTGGCCTCCATGGGGGAGAGCCGCGCAGGGCGTCGGAACACCTCGCCGTCCGGCCACGCGTCGACGCGCACGACGTCACCGTCGAGCTCGGCGTACATCGCGTAGGCGCCGGCCCCGAAGTTGACGAGCGTCAGCAGGTCGACGGCCTCGCGCAGCGCGGCCTCGTCGAGCCCGTAGTTCTCCATCAGCTCGGCCGCGGGCACCTCGCCCTCGCCCTTGGGGCCGCACGACGCCAGCAGGTCGGACATGAGCGCCTGCAGCAGCGCGAACTGCTCGGCCCCCACGGGAGCGACCGGCTTGCGACGCCGCGGAGCGGCCGCCTCCGGGATGTCGAGCGGCGGCAGCGGGTTGGGCAGCACGGGCGCGTCGCCGGCGTGCTGCTCCTCGATCGCCCGCAGCGCGCTCGCGACCCCATCGACGACCTCGGACGGACCGATCGGGCGGACCAGGCCGTTCATGCCGAGGATCCAGCCGACGAGCCACGACGGCGCGGCGTACGGGGTGCGGAAGGTGACCGCGCCGTCCTCGTGGCGCTCCACGACCTCGCCCGCGTGCTCGAACGACCGCTCGACCCACCAGGCAGCGGACGGGTCGACCCACAGGTCGGCCTCGCCGACGGGGTCGCCGAACTGCCACGTCGGGCGCGTCCGGAACTCGGTCGCGTTGAAGTCCGACGGCACCTCGAAGTCGCGCTCGCGGCGGCTCGTGAACTTGATCTCGCCCTGGATGCGCGAGAGGCGGAACTGGCGCACGGCCTCGCGCTCGTGGCTCCAGCCGACCAGGTACCACTGCCCGCCGTTCCACACGAGCGTGTAGGGATCGACGACGCGGTCCGAATCCTCGCCCCGGCCCATCGTGAAGTAGTTGAACGTGATGGTCCGGCGCTTGGTGATCGCGGTCTCGAGCTTGGCGATCCGCGCGGCGATCTCGGGCGAGTAGTCGGCGCCGGTGAGCTTCACCTCGGTCGACGCGAGCGCCGGGTCCGTCATCGGGTTCTCGCGACCGAGCGTCAGGTTCTGCAGCGCGAGGCGCAGCGGCTCGGCGTACGCGAACTGCCCGTCCAGCAGCGAGAGGCACGAGTACAGCGCCGTCACCTCGCGGTCGGTCAGGTCGAGGTTGGGGAGCAGGTACTGCCGCGCGCTCAGCGTGTACAGCTCCTCGCCCGTGTCGTCGTCGCGGTTGGAGCGCAGCGGCACCCCGAGGCTGTCCAGCTCGCTGCGGTCGGCGTAGAAGCGCCGGGCGTAGGCATCGTCGCCCATGTGCGAGTAGCCCTCGACGCACTCCCGCACGTCACGGGCCGTGACGGCCCGGTTCATGCTCATGAGGTATGCGACCAGCGACAGCTGACGGACGAGCTTTTCCTTCTCGAGATGCATGCGACGTCTCCCAGACATTTTTGGGGCGGGCCGCACACGAGGTTCCCAGCTCGTCGCGACCCACCGTTCCCACTTCCACCGCCGGGATGGTAGGCAGGAACTACCGTTCGACGGTAGGGGAGTGATACCTGCACGGCCGCAAATTGCCGCTCGTTGCATGAAAAACGGGCGGCCCGGAGGCCGCCCGCTGCGTTTCGATTTGCTACCCGGCGGGAAACGCGGTGTGCGTCCGGCGGGGTTGGTATGGAATCGCTCCCGGCGCTACGCGACGATGGACGCGAGGTGCTGGTGCGAGGGGCAGAAATTGGAGTCCGGCAGCGGCGTGCGCTGGCAGGCCTTGCCCTTCCGCGTCTGCGCCCGACAACGCAGCATCGCGCCCTCGGTCACCGCGCGCTCCTGCTCCTTCTCGAGGAACTGGAGGGCCGCCGCCACGTAGCTCTTCACCACGTGGAAGACGCGCTCCTGCTCCCGGATCGGGTAGTAGTAGCGGATGTCGGAGAACAGGCTGCGGGCCGGGTCGGAGAAGTAGCGGCTGTCCTTGGCCAACCGCTCCATCGTCGCCTCGCAGGCCACCAGCACGCGCCTGCGTGCCTCGGTGGTCTCCGCAAGGTCTTCCCCGGCGATGAGCTCGCGCGTCTCCAGGTAGATCGCTCGACTGAATCGATACATTGAGTGCCTCGTCGTGTGCCCCTGGCCCCCCGCCAGTCGCACGTCCCTCCCCAGGGTTCGGTGGCGATCCGTGTGCCATCCGGGCACCGGCGCCGACCTGGTTCCACTGTACGGGAATCGCGCGCTCTGGCAAGTGCAAGCCTGCGTTCGTCTGCCGGGACAGGATCGCACGCGCCGCGTGCCGCGTTGCGCTGGTGGGGTGGGGCGAGGCCGGGCGGGGCCACGAACGTGGCGCGGGCGGACCGCATGGCGGGACGGACCGGCCGGCGCCCCGGGGCGCCGCAGGGTCACTGCACCGCGGTGCAGTTCGGCTTGGAGCCGTCGGTCCGGACCTCGCGCACGTACATTCCCGCGTAGCTGGGGCGCTTGCCGAGCGTCGTCATGCGCTGCTCGGCCTGCGACTCCGAATCGAACACGCCACTGAACACGACGTAGTAGCCGGGACACAGGCTCGCGTAGTCGTCCGAGTGCAGCACGCCGCCATCGGTGAAGCCGTCGTCCTGGACGTCGGCGGCGCGCTGGGTGGCGCGCTCCTTCGTCTTGTAGCCGGCGACGACGACGGTCCAGCCCTTCTTGCCGGCGGGCCAGTCGCCGGAGGCCGAGGCGGCGTCATCCGTCGTCCCGGGGTCTGTCGAGGCGGGGGTCGTGGCCGGCGTCCTCGTGTCGTCGGTGCCGGGGGAGTCGGTCGGGTCGGTGGCGGCGGGGTCGGTGGAGGCGGGATCGGTCGAGGACGGGTCGGTCGAGGCCGGGTCGGTGGCTCCGCCCGCGGTGTCGCAGAGCTCGCCGTTCTGGTCCACCGTCACCGTCCCGGCACCGCCCGGCTCGGTGGACGGCACGTCGCCCGTGTCGCCGAAGGCCGAGCCGTCGCTGCCCTGCCCCGCCGCGTCGGTGCCGCCGAGGGTCGGGATCTGGTCGCCGGTGCCCGTGTCCGTGCCGGCGAGCCCGGTGGCGGGATCGGTGGTCGCAGGCACCGAATCATCCGAGCCGGTTGGCACGCAGTCCTGCAGCGTCGTCGTCTGGGTCGCCGACGTCGTCTCGGGCTGGGAGTTGGTGATGGTCGGCAGGCCGGGCTCCGTCTTGTCGGAGCCCGAGGAGCCACCCGATCCGTCCTTGGAGTTGCCGAGCAGGGCGAACGCGCCGCCGCCGCCGATCAGCGCGAGCACGACGAGGAACGGGATCCACGGGAACCCGCCCTTGGGCGGTCGCACGGGTGCCACCGGCACCGTCTGTCGTACCTCGCTGGTCCGCTGCGACCGTCGCTGGCGCGGGGTGAAGCGGATGGGGGAGCCGCACTCGAGGCAGAACTCCTGGCCCAGGTCGACCGGCGCCCGGCACACGGGGCACGAGCCACCCATGCCGACCCCGATCGCGCCACTACCGCGGTCGTCGTCGGAGCCGTCCGAGCGGCGCTCGTCGTGGTCGTCCGCAGACGTCACGCGCCGCCGCCGCCGCGCTTGTTCGCCTTGCGCGCGGCCTTGGCCAGCTCCTTGGCGCGAGCGCGAGCGTCCTTGGCGGCCTGCTTGCGTGCGGCCGCGAGGGCCTTGGCCTCCGAGCGGGCGGCGTCCTTGGCGGCCTTCGCCGCGGCGGCGTCCGCGGCCTGGGCCGCCGTGCCCGCGGCAGGATTGCCCGGCGCCGCC
>JAOPYS010000400.1 GCA_025964465.1 Thermoleophilia bacterium | reverse complement strand
GAGAACTCGATCACCGAGATCATGCAGGGCAAGGCCGACGCCGCCCTCGACGCCATCCCGCGCTCCAAGCTGCCGCTGCTGCAGACCGACGACAAGTGGAAGCCCTACCTGCACGTGCACGCGCAGGCCCGCACGAGCTACCTGTGGATGAACACCGGCGTGGCGCCCTTCGACAACCCCAAGGTGCGCCAGGCCGTGAACTGGGCGATCAACCGCCGCGCCATGGTCAAGCTCGGCGGCGGCTCGGGCATCCCCTCCTCCACCATCCTGCCGCCCAACGTGCCGGGGTACACGGGCTACGAGCCCTACCCCAAGCAGGACCTCGCGAAGGCGCGGCAGCTGGTCAAGGAGAGCGGCGTCAAGCCCGGAAAGGTCGTGCTGTGGTCGTCGACCGCACCGCCGAGCCCGGAGATGGCGCAATACGTGCAGGAGCAGCTCAAGCAGCTGGGCTTCGACGTGCGCACGCGCAGCGTTGACTCCTCCTCCTACTACGACATCGTCGGGGCCGACACGACCAAGGCGCAGATCGGCTTCGCGAGCTGGGGCCAGGACTTCCCGGAGGCGTCGAACTTCATCGACGTGCTGCTCAACGGCGTGTACATCAACCCGAAGAAGTCGAACAACCTCGCGTGGTACCACCGCAAGGACGGTGAGATCGCGCAGGTGAACCAGCTGCTCGACCTGGAGGCCCGCGCCAAGGCGTGGGGCCGGCTGGACCGCGAGATCGTGGAGGACGGTGCGTGGGCTCCGATCTCGCACGGCGTGCAGCGCAACCTCGTCTCCAAGCGGCTGGGCGGCTACGTCAGCCACCCCGTCTACGACCTGCTGTTCGCGCAGGCCACGGTCGACGGTTCCGGCACCAACAACGCGAAGACGCACGAGCACGAGGCGGCCGAGAGCAACCCCGACGCATCGAAGGACGGGGAGGGCTCATGACCGCGAGCGCAGGACACAGTTCACAGCCGGGCGCGATCCCGATGTCGGCGGCGCGCACGACCATGCCGGGCACGCTGGTGCGGCCGGGCACGCAGCAGGAGTCGGTCACGGCGCCCGCGGAGAGCCCCACGCAGCTCGCACTGCGCCGGCTGCGCGAGAACCGGATCGGGATGATCGCGCTGGCGGGGTTCCTCCTCATCTGCTCGCTCAGCTTCACGGCGCCGTGGTTCGAGACGCACTGGGCCGGGCGCAGCGCCACCGACCAGAACCTGGCCGGGACGGAGCAGATCGGCGGCAAGCGCGTCGAGGTCGTCGACATCAAGGGCATGCCGGCCATCGGCCCGGGCCTGCGCAAGCACTACACGTTCGGCGCCGACGCGCTCGGCCGCGACGTGTTCGTGCGGGCGCTCGCGGGTGGCTCGGTGTCGCTTCGCGTCGGGTTCGGCGCGACGTTCATCTGCATCCTGCTGGGCACGACCGTCGGGTTGCTCGGCGGGTTCTACGGGGGCGCGACCGACAAGGTCCTCGCCTACGTGGTCGACGTGATGATCGCCTTCCCGTTCATGCTGTTCGCGATCGCGCTGAGTGCGGCGACGGCGGCGAGCGGCAAGCTCGGGCCGATCCCGTCGACCTCGATCCTCATCCCGATGCTGCTGCTCGGCCTGGGCGGCGCGTGGGGTTTCTCCCGCGTGATCCGGGCGAACGCCAAGGAGATGCAGGCGAAGGAGTTCGTGGAGGCGGCGCGCGCGCTGGGCGCCGACGACGGGCGCATCATGCTGCGGCACGTGCTGCCGCACATGGTGCCGACGATCATCACGTACTTCGGCATCCTGCTCGCGGGGATGATCCTCGGCGAGGCGGGCCTGTCCTTCCTCGGCATCGGGGTGCAGGCGCCGACGCCCAGCTGGGGCAACCTGATCGCCGACGGCCAGGCGTTCTACTCGACCGCGTGGTGGATCGCCGGTGCGGGCGGGCTGTTCGTGATGCTCACCGTGCTCTGCGTCAACCTGCTCGGCGAGGCCGTCGAGGAAGCATTCGACCCGAAGGCGGGGCGCTGAACCATGGGCGGATTCCTCCTCGCACGCACGATCGACGGCATCATCAAGATCGCCATCGTCAGCATGATCCTCTTCGCCGTGCTGGTGGTCCTGCCGCCGGGCGACCCGGCTGCTCGCTTCGCGGGCAAGATGCAGGACCCGGCGAAGATCAAGCAGATCAACCACACGTACTGCTTCGACAAGGGCAACGTGGGCGCATACGCGTGCTTCGTGAAGATGACGGTGACGGGCAACTTCAAGTCGCCGTCGCAGGGTGACACCAACATCGTGCCGCGCGCCATCAAGGCCGTGCCGGTGACGTTCGGCCTAGCGGTGCTCGCGTCGATCTTCTGGCTGGCGGCGGGCATCACGGCGGGCGCGAAGGGCGCGCTCCGGGCCGGGTCGCGGATGGACCGCTCGCTGATGGTGCTCTCGCTGATCGGCATCTCGTTCCCGACCGCGTGGCTGAGCCTGCTGCTGCTCAAGACGTTCACCGCGGACTTCGGGTTCTTCCCGCCGGGCGGCTACGTCGGCATCTCCGACGGCGGCGCGTTCTCGTGGCTGCACCACATGCTGCTGCCGGCGTTCACGCTGGCGGTGGTGAGCGCGGGCGTGTACACCCGCATGACGCGCACGACGGTGCGCCAGAAGCTGCGCGAGGAGTACGTCAAGACGGCGGAGGCGAAGGGCCTGCCGGGTCGGCAGGTGTTCTTCAAGCACGTCATGCGCACCGCGATGATCCCGATCGTCGTGATGTTCGGCATGGACTTCGCCGCGCTGCTCGGTGGCGCGATCTTCACCGAGTCGATCTTCGGCCTGCCGGGCCTGGGCAACTTCGTGCTGCAGGCGATGCACAGCCTCGACTTCTCCATGCTGTTCGTGGGCGGGCTGATCGCGGCGACCTTCGTGATCGTCTCCAACACGCTCGTCGACCTCGTCCAGGCCCTGCTCGACCCCAAGCTCAGGGCCGCGTGACGCTGCAGGCGATCGCCGAGCGCGGGCTCGCGGCGGCGACGCGGCTGTACTCGCACCTGGCGCCGGGCGCCGAGCGGCTGGGCGAGCCGCTGGCGCAGGCGCCGGCGCACGCCAACCCGGTGGTGATCGTGCCGGGGTTCGCGTGCGACGCGGGGTTCCATGCGCCGTGGCAACGGTCGTTGGCGGCGGACGGGTTCGACGTCACCGTGCTGCAGGACCCGCTCGCCGGCACGGGTGACGCCCGTGAGGCGGCCCAGCTGCTGGGCCGCACGGTCGACGACGTGCTCGCGCGCACCGGCGCGCGACGGGTTGACCTCGTGACGTACTCGGCCGGCGTGACCACGGCGCGGGCGTATGCGCAGCTCGACGGCGGCGCGCCGAAGGTGCAGCGCATGGTGGCGGTGGACGGCACGTGGCGGGGCGACGACGACTCGCGCAAGCTCGCGCGCATCGGGTCGATCCCGCTCGTCGGCGGCGCGCTGCGGCGCGCGATACCGCGCGACTACACCGACGTGCAGTTCGACAGCGCCGTGCAGCGCGCGATCAACGCCGATGGCGAGCTGCCGCGCGGGGTCGCGGTGACCACGGTGGCATCACCTGCCGACGAGCACGCATCGCACGCCGGCGGCGCAACCAACCTCGTGCTGCGCTCCAGCCCGTCACACATGGGCATCGCCCGCAGCTCCGCCGAGGCCTACGAGACGCTGCGCGGCGCACTGCTGGCCTGACGCACGACGCGTCGCGTCACCGCCTGAGGGTCACGGCCTTCCTCACGACCTTGGCGTTGCCCGCGGCGTCGACGCTGCGAACCGTGATGGTGAGTGGCACGACCTTCAGCCTGGCGAGCTTGCCCTTCGCCTTCAGCGTGAACTTCACCGGCACCGTCACCTTGCCGTTCGCGACCTTGGCCACCACTTTGCCGGACCCGACGAGCACCGGGATCTTCAGCTGCTTGGCGAGCTTCGCCGAGATGCGCAGCTCCCCCGTCACCGTCGACGCCTCGTCGACCTTCACGCCGAGTGCGACCCCTGCCTTCAGCTGGGCTGCGAGCTTCTTGAGCTTCGGCAGCACGAGCGTCACGATCGGCGCCCGCGTGTCCTTCGGGGGCACCGTCGGGACCACCGGCTTGGGGGGAACGACCACGACCGGCGGCGCCGGCACCACGCCCGTCGCCGCGCTGGCCACCGTCGTCGATTCGCCGTTCGTGGCCTTGGCGGTGATCTGGTAGCGCAGCGTCGACCCGACGTCGGCGGTCAGCACGGTGTGGGTCACGGTGGTGTCGTGCGCGTCGACGCACCCCGCACCCGTGGCATCACAGCGGAGCCAGTGGTCCTCGAACGTCATCGTCGCGCCCGCGGGCGAGCTCCAGCTCCCCCGTGAGCCGGTGAGGACCGTCCCCTTCGCGAGCGTCCCCGGGAAGGTGACACCGGGCAGGACCATGTTGGCGGGCGCAGCTGACGTGACGACGCTGCTCGGGGCGGAGACCACCGTCGTCGCGCCACCCGAGTTGGTCGCGGTGACCGACCGCCGGAACGTCGCGCCGATGTCACCCACGGCGAGCGGGAGGGAGGTGGCGGCAGAGCCGGCCAAGTCGACGCAGTTGGCGCCGGACGCGTCACACCGCTTCCACGTGCCGGTGTATGCGATCGCCCCGCCCGTCCAGGCGCCCACGCCGCTGGTCAGGCTCAGCCCGGCCCGCGCCGTCCCGGCGACAGCCGGCAGCACCACGTTCGCGGGGACGTCCGCGGGGAGGACCGCCGCCGTCGCGTTGGAGGTCGCCGACACCGCGGCCGCGATGTTCGTGCCGGTCACGACGATCCGCAGCGCATGGCCCACGTCGGCTGCGAGCGCGGCGTGGTCGTATGTCGTCGCGCCCGGGATGTCGACGCAGCCGGTGCCGACGGCGTCGCAGCGTCGCCACTGGTACGAGTACACGACGCTGGTGCCGGTCCAGGTGCCGTTGGAGCCGTACATCCCCGACCCGTCCTTCGCCGTGCCGCCCACTGACGGCAGCACGGTGTTCACCGGAGGCGAGGCCGCCACGACGGTGGCCGACGGCGCACCGGTCGCGGTCACCGTGCCGGCGGCCGAGGTGCCGACCTGCACGAACCGCAGCGTCGATCCGATGTCGGCGTTGATGATGGGGTAGGTGTCCGACGTCGCACCGGCGATGTCGAGGCACGCCGTGCCGCCCGTGTTGCAGCGGCGCCACTGGCCCGGGGCCGCGAGCGGCAGCGTGAACCCGAGGAAGGTCGCGTGTCGCGCGGTCAGGGTCGCCCCCGCCTGCGCGGTGCCGGTCATGGTCGGGATGCTGGCGACGATCGGTGCAGGGGCTGCGGCCGGGGCCGGCGGCGCGGCGCACGTCCTGACGCGCAGCGACCACGACGTGAGCGAGCCGACGGCGCTGCCCGCCGTGTCGTCCGCGACCGTGAGGCGCCACGTACCTGCAGCGACGCCGCCGAGCAGCGCGGCCATCGCGCCCTCGGGGGTCGCGACCGCCGGGCCGTCGGTGTCGGCCCCGAAGTACCAGGTGGCGACCGGCTCGCCGGTGGCACCGTCGGTCCACAGCACGCCGTCGAGGCCGTCGTCCCACGAGGACCCGTTGTCGCTCGAGAGGACGGTGCTCGCCCCGCTCGGGGCCACCAGCGTGAGGTCCAGCTCACCCGTGCTGACGTGGCGCAGTCCGGTCGCGACCTCGACGCCGCAGACCCTGGTCGTGGTCCCGGCAGTGGCGGTGGTCACGACGATGTCGGAGTTCACCGACGCGTTGTCCGGGATGGCGGTCGGTGTCGTCTTCGCTGCGTTGAACGACCCGGACGGTGGCGCCGTCGCACAGCGCGTGACGGCGATCGACCAGCTCACGAGCGAGCCCGCATCAGCCGCGAAGTCGTCGTAGATCCCGAGCTCCCAGGCGCCCGCGGGGTTCTCGCCGGCGAAGGCGCCGAGCGCGCCCTCCGGGTTGAGCGTGGTCGGCGCGGCCCCGGTGAAGGTGTAGTCGGAGACGAGGACCGAGGACTGGTCGTCCCACGTGACGCCCGCGAACACGTCCGCGTTCGGCCCCCCGCGGTCGGTCGCCAGCTCGACCACGGTGCCGGCGGGCGACGTGAGGTACAGGTTGAGGTCCTGCGTGTACGGATGGGTGATGTTCGTCGTCACGTCGACGTCCCACACGTACGTGCCGCCGGCCGGGATCGTGAGGTCCGACGCCAGCTCGCCGTCCTCGTCATCCGGGATGGCGAGCGGCCCGCCCGTGCTCGCGACCGAGCTCGTCGTGACCGTGCAGCCGGGCGGCGCGGCCGGGATGGCAGCCCCGGCGAGCGGTGCGACTGCGAGCGCGCACCCGAGGGCGAGCGATGCGGTCAGCAGGAAGGTGGTCGTGCGGAAACGGGTCGCCAGCGTCACGTGGGCCTTCGGGGAGGGGGCATGGTCCACCCCGCGTGCTAGCCGGGCGGATAGCCATCGACAGACGGAACGTTCGACTTGAGGAAGCTGCGCGCGAACTTCGAACGATCAGCTGTCGGTCATCAACTCCGCCACGCGGACCGCGAGCTCGTCCCATCCCCAGGCCCGGGCGACGTTGGCACGTGCGGCGGCCGACTGGCGCATGCGCTCGCCGACCGGCAGGTCGAGACGTTCGATGAGCGCGGCGGCGAGCGTGTCGACGGCGGTGCCGACCGGCTCGGCGATGGTGAACCGCACCGGCGCCACGCGGTCACCCTCGATGACGGTCGCCGCATCGGCCAGGCCGGAGTGGTCGGAGACGACGGGCACGCATCCGCACGCCGCCGCTTCCGCCGCCACCATGCCGAAGGCCTCGGCCAGCACGCTCGGCACGACGCTCGCCTCGGCGAGCGGCCACAGCTCGGCGAGCACGCCGTGGTCGACGAGGCCGAGCCAGGTCACGTGCTCGTCCACGCGCGCGGCCGCGGCGTCGTCGAGCCACGCCTCCAGCTCGCCGCGCTCACGCAGCAGGTCGAGCCACCCGCGCAGGTGCGGCAGCTGTGCCCCGCCCTCCCCCGACAGCGCACCCATGCCGCCGGCGAGGTGGTCGAGGGTCGCCGCGTCGCGCCGCGCCATCGCCACCAGCATCGCCTCGAACCCATCGCGCAGCGGCCCGAACCCCGCGACCACGAGCTGCACGTCGGGGTGGCGTCGCAGCACCTGCGGCAGCGCCGCCAGCAGCACCTGCACGCCCTTCTGCGGGATCAGCTTGCCGACGAACACGAGCGCCCGCGCGTCCTCGTCCAGCTCGAGCGCGCGCACCGTGTCGGCGGCGTCGCGCTCGACGTGCCGCTCCTCGTAGCTGCCCCCGATCGCGGCGAGGTCGTCGACGAGGCGGTCGAGGCGCGTGCGGTCGCGCCCCGCGGCCGCGACGAGCTCGGCGACCTGGGCACGCTGCACCGGCCCCCGACCTGCCCGGTTCGCCGACACGCGCTCCTCGAGCACGGCGACGAGGCGGTCGTGCGCCTCGCGGCGCGACCCGTCGTCCGTCCCGATGGGGTGGAACCGCTCGAGGTCCACGCCGGGCGGCACCGTCCACACCCGCCCCTCCACCGACGCATCACCCAGCAGCTCGCGGGTGCGACGCTCGATGTGCTCGGAGCCGACGAGCACCGCGGCCGACCGCCGCAGCGCCTCCGCGGCCGGGGCGACCAGGCGCGCGTCCTCCACCAGCGCGTACTCCAGCTCGCTGCCATGGACCTTCACCGCATACGGCACGCCGGCCGCCTCGAGCACCGGCCCGATCGCCGCGGGCAGGGGTGCGGCGTGGTTGATGAGCACGCCCGCGGGGGCGTGGTGCTCGACCACCCAGCGCATGGCGGCGGCGTGGTCGGCGGCGTACGCCTCGAGCTGCGCCTCGTCCAGGTCCACGACGCGGTGCACGTCGAACCCCTCGTACCGGTCCAGGACGTACACCGGCAGCAGCGCGTGCACGTCGGGCACCACCATCGTGCAGCGTCCGTGGCCGGGCTCGGGCTCGCGCACGGCCTGGCGACGCGCGTCGGTGACCTCCCCGGTCGCGAGGTCATGTGCGAGGTGCACCACCTCGTGGATGCGGGGGTGCCGCGTCGGATCGGGTTCCTGGCAGGCCAGGATCACGTCGTGCCCGGCGCGGATCCACGAATCCACGAGCTGGTGCGTGTAGATGTTGGAGCCGGTGGCACCGAGCAGGTAGCCGTGCCAGACGGCGAGGGTGGGTCGCTTGGGGGATGTCGCGGAGGGGGTCACGGC
>JAOPYS010000397.1 GCA_025964465.1 Thermoleophilia bacterium | reverse complement strand
TTCTACTACCTCGACTACGCGCTGGCGCGCCTCGTCAGCTGGGAGCTGTGGCTCGAGTCGCTCGAGGACGAGGACGCGGCGATCGCCAAGTACCTGAAGCTCTGCGACGCGGGCGGCACCAAGCCGTTCCGCCAGCTGGTCGTCGATGCGGGGCTCGGTGACCCCTTCGACGAGGCCGTCATCGAGCGCACGATGGCGCGCCTGCGCCCGCACCTCGAGCTCGACTGACACGTCGTCAGAAGAGGCGGAACGTCGCGGCCGTCGTGAAGACGGTGTTCGCGGGGCTGCCCGCGGTGTTGGTGATCGCAGGGTCGGTGAGCCAGGAGAGCGCGCCGATGCCGACGGCGGGCGCGGCGCCGCCGATCGAGGCGACCGCGAGCGTGAGCTTCGTGTTCGCCCCGCCGTTGACGAGCGTCGGGGTGAGCACGAACGACGCCGTCGTGCCGGGCGTCGCGAGGTAGGCCGTGCTGCCCGTGTTGCGCGCGCCCGCCGTGATGCCGGGGATGGTGAGCACCACGTTGCCACCACCGACCGAGTCGAGCGTGCCCGGGTAGCTCGCCAGCGTTCCGGCCGTGGAGATGTCCTCGTTGATCGAGAGGATGAGCTTGTCCCCGACCTCGAGCCTGCCGTTGCCCGCCGTGCCGTTCGCCTGCTGCGAGACGATCGCCGTGACGCGGGGCCCGCTCATGTCGACCCGCACGACGGAGGCGGACGACCACGTCGCCGTGTTGCCGACCGCGTCGCTCGCGACCAGCTGGTACCGGTAGCACGTGCCCGAGACGACGGCCGTGTCGACGCTGCTCGCGATGGTCACCGTGGTGAATGCGCCGAAGGTCCCGCACGTCTTCGAGGACGGGGTGTAGGTCGCCGACGCACGCTGCACGACGCCGCCCCCCGCAGCCATCCCGGCGCCGACGTCGCTGCCGGCCGTGAGCGTCAGCGGAACCTGCAGCTCGCTGACCACAGCGTTGGGGTAGCCGATCGAACCGCCGGTCGGTGCGGTGGCGTCGCGCACGAAGTTGACGACCGAGCTCCCGACGTTGCCCGCCGGGTCGACGACGGTGACCGTGCGCGCGGTCGGTGCCACGGCCGTGGACGTGAACGCGAAGCTCGCGGAGGTGAACACGCCGGCGGTCGACGTCGCCACCGTCTCGGCGTTGTGGGTGAAGCCCGTCGCAGCAGCCGTGGGGAACGTCACCGAGGACGCCCCGGCGGCATCGGTGGTGGCGTCGACGATGCCGAACGAGCCCGCGACCCCGCCCCGGAAGTAGACGGTGTCACCGCGCATGCTCGCGCCGACCGGGCTGGTCAGCGAGAGCAGCTGGGTCGGTGCGACCAGGTCGACCATGACCGTGTTCGGGCTCGTCGCGGTGGCGAGGTTGCCGACGCGGTCCGCCACGTCGAACTCGTACCGGTAACAGGTGTCGGTGACGACCGACGCGTCGACCACCGTGCCCGACGCAGTGGTCGTGGTGGTCACTTCCTGGCGCGCGCCGAAGGTCCCGCACGCGCCCGCCACGATCGGGGCCGTCCTGCGCAGGACGCGCCCGCTGGCGAGGTCCAGGCCCGAGCCGCCGTCCGCGCCCGCCGCGAACCCGATCGGGACGTTGCCCGTCGCGCGCCACCCGGTGGCGTACGTGATGGTCCCGGCACCGGGCGCGGCAGCGTCCGGCGTCACGGTGAACCCGGCTGTCGAGGTCAGCCCGGCGTGGTTGGTCGCCGTGACGGCCTGGGGCCCCGAAGGGGCGGTCGGCTGTGCGGCGGTCCAGGAGTACGTCCGCGACCCGGTGGTCGGCGACGAGGCGCTCCACCCGGTCGGAAGGGTGGGGAAGCCGAAGGTCGCGACGCCGGACGCGGGGTCGGTCGCATCGGCGGCGATGGTGAACGAGCCCCCGGCGGCGCCGGGGCGGTAGTACACGGTCGACGCGGCGCTCGACCACGCGCTCGCTGCTCCGGCGCTCGCCCCGAGCGTCAGGCTGGGCGGTGTGGTGTCGACCTTCACGTCCGTGCTGGTGACCTCGGAGGCGTTGCCGACGCGGTCCGTCGTCGTGTACCGGTAGCGGTAGCACGTGCCGTCGGTCGGGACGAGGTCGGTCACCGCAGTGGTCGGCGCGGTCGCCACCGGGGCGTAGCCACCGAAGGCGCCGCACGCGCCGTTCGAGGTGCCGTCCGACAGCAGCGCCGCAGAGGCGCGTTCGAGTCGGGCCGCGCTGGCGTCCACGCCGGACCCGGCGTCGGTGCCTGGCGCCACGCTGATCGTCACCGTGCGCGACGCGAGGTACCGCGAGCCCGTCCCGCCGAGGCCGGCGACCGCCACGGCGGCACCCGTGGGCCCGGCCGCATCCGCGAGCACGGAGAACGCGGCGCTGGACGTCGCGGTGAGCCCGGCACCGTTGGTCGCCGACACGGCCTGCGTGCCGGGCCCCGACCCGGCGCCCCCCGCCGTCCACGCGTACGCCATGCGCCACGTCCCCGGCGACGTCGGTTCGGTGACCGCGCCGCCGCCGGTGAAGGCCGCGAGGGTCGGGAAGGCGACCTGTGTCACCCCGGACACGGAGTCCCGGGCGGCCACGTCCACCACGAAGCTGCCGGCCGCACCGGGGTTGTAGTAGATCGCGGTGCCCGAGACCCACTGGGACCGCGATCCGCCGGCCGCCGCGATGCCGACCACGGATGGAGCCAGGGCCGCGTCGGCGCTGGTCTGGACCCGCAGTTCGTTGCTCTCGAACCGACCGACGTTGCCCACGTTGTCGAGGACCTCGAGGCGGTAGCGGTAGCACGCGCCGCCCGGTGCCACCGTGTCGTCGAACGTCGGGCCCGACCCACCGCCCACGTCCACGTAGGCCCCGTAGCTTCCGCACTCCACCCGACCGTTGTCCGCCGTGAGGGGAGCGGTCGCGCGCAGCAGGGTGCGGCCCCCGGCGCGCAGGCCCGAGCCCGTGTCGACGGCGTCCGTCATGCTGACGCGCAGGGTGGTGGAGGTGGCGTAGCCCCCGGGAGCGATGGGGGTGCCCGAGACCTGCAGGGACCCGCCCGACGGGGCGACGTCGTCGGGGACGATCCGGCCGTTGATCGTCGTGACGTTGCCGGCGACGTCCGCCACCGACACGATCGGCACCGGCGAACTCGTCGTGCCGGCCACCCACGACACCGCGTTGTCGAGGTAGGGGCCGCCGACCGGCGTGGTGAACGTGCCCGCCACGTGCGCGAACCCGATCGACGATGCAGCGTGCTCGGGAGTGCTGAGCGAGGCCGCCCCGGAGCCGCCGGGATCGAGCACCGCGGCGAGCAGCCGGAACGAGCCGGCCTCGGCACCACGGTAGAAGACGGTGGCGTTCGCGACGTCGGCCCACACGCCACCGGTGACCTCCACCGCGGAGAGTGACATGCCGGGCGGGGTCCGGTCGATCCGGTACGTCGCCTCCTCGACCGCCGAGCGGTTGCCGGCCAGGTCCACGGAGTAGGAGCGGACGGTCGTCGTGGAGGTGAGCTCCAGCTCCGCCGTGACGAGCGCCGCCGTCGGGGAGGTCGTCGGGTCGCTCCCGTCGACGGTGACATACGTGCCGGCGTAGCCCGACCCGTCACCGTCGCTGGCCGACCCACCGACTCGCACCGTGGTGTTGTTCCACCCGGCCGCGTTCGGCGGCGGCGATGCCACGCCGGTGATGACCGGGGGCGTCGTGTCGACCAGGACCGAGGCGGTCGCCGCCGACGGCGCGATGGCGTCGTTGCCGACCAGGCGCACCGTGTGGGGGCCGTCGGCCAGGCCCGGAGGAAGGTCCATCACGAACGAGGCACCTCCGGTCGAACCCGCCGTCGCGGGCGAGGCGCCCGGTGCGGGGACGCCGTCGACCAGGTAGCTGATCGCCTCGCCCGGCACGAACCCGGTGAGGGTGCCCGACACCTCGGTTGGGAGCGGCGCTCCGAGGATGGGCCGGGCCATGCGCACGAGGGCGGAGCCCGTGCTGACCTCGCCGCTGGCCGGGCCCGTCGCGCCCCGCCAGTTGGTCCCGAGGACGGGAGTGACGTCGTAGGACCAGGTGCCGACGGCGAGCCCGGTCTCGAGGCACGTCGTCGTCGTGACCACTCCGGCACAGCCGCCCGTCGCGGGCGTGCGAGTCCCCGTGGCCGAATCCCGGCGACCAACGAGGTAGCCGGTGGCGGTGCGTCCGCCGTCGGTCTGCGAAGCGCCCCAGCGCACGCGCAGGCTGGCGCTTCCCCGCGACGACGCGGTGGGGGTCGAGCCCCCGGCGATGCTGGTCGCGGCGGCCGCCCCGACGCCGCGGCTCGCGTCGCCCCGGCCGGACCAGAAGGCCGACGCCGTCGAGGCGTGCACCAGCACGGCGAGGGCCACCGACAACGCGACCAGGGAAGCTGGGGCTCCGCGCCGCATCAGCCGCCCACCTGCAGGTGCACGGAGAAGGACGCGCGCTGGCACGCGTCGCTCGCGTCGGCCGACATCTGCACCGCGTCGCGCAGCTGGACGGTGCGGACGCCGTCCGCTGCGCCGATCCGCGGGGGCAGGAACCAGCCGAGGCCGCCGTTGTCCTGCGGCGTGAAGGTGACCGACGACGCCTCACAGCCCGCGGCCTCCGATGCGGGATCGACGGTGATCGCGGCTGGCGCGCCGGCGTCGGCCTCGAGCGACGGGATGAGCACCTGGACCGGGTTGGGGTTGCCCATGCGCACGGTGACGGTGCCGGATGCGCCCGGGGCCAGCTCAGCGAGTGCGATGCCGGGTGTGATGGTGACCGGGCGGGTGTCGTCCACCCGCTCGGACACGGTGCCGGTGCTCGGCCCCGACCAGTACGCGAACGCCAGGCCGGCGGAGCCGACGAGGAAGGTGGCGCCGAGCGCGCCTGACAGCACGAGCGTGGCGCGACGGCCCCTCGGTGCGGGCGAGCTCGACGCCGACTTCACCCGCCACCGCCGGGCGCGACCCCGGCGAGTGGCGGGCGGGAGCGGCCGCATGTCAGCTGCTCGAGAGTGTCAGCGTCAGCGTGGCACCCTTGCACGCGTCCTGGTTGGACGAGGTCTCAGTGAAGGTGAGCGCTCCATCGTTCGGCAGCGACTCGGCGGTCGCCCCGGCCGGCACGGCGTGTCCCTCGACGACGTCCGGCATCGTGAAGTCGGAGACGTCGCACGCCGAGTGGCCAGCGTCCACGGCGACCGAGTCGAGGTGGACCGTGCCCACCGTGATGGCCGCCGTGCTGGAGTTGGCCGCCTTGAGCGAAACCGCCTTGGTGAGGTTCGGCGCGAGGCCCGCGGCGATCGTGCCGGTGAGCGTGACGCTGGAGCCGCTGGCCGCGGTGCCGCTGCCCGAGCCCGAGCCCGAGCCGGTCCAGTACGCGGCGGCGATGCCGCTGCCGGCGAGGATGGCGACGGCGGAGGCCCCCGCAGCGAGCTTCCTTCGATTGATGAGGTGCATGGTGACGCTCCTGGGTCCGGCCGGAGGGAGGTCCCCAGGCAACACCAGGATCATCGGCGCCGATCGATCCGCCGCGCTTCCCCGTCCGTGGTCGATCCGACGTCCACTTGGGGGGTGCGACGCCCCCCGGGCCACCAGCCGCCGTTGAGGTCAGTTGGTCGGCGCTGCGCGCCGCCCGCTGAGCCGGCGTCACTCGGTCATTCGAGCAAGCTCGATGACGCTCGTTCCTTGACTCAGTCCTCGCCGGAGACCTTGGTGTAGCCCGGCACACCGTCGAACACCTGGAGCTTCTGGACGTTGGACCAGCGGAAGTGGTCGCCCAGGCACGAGAGCACGCGGAAGATGTGCTCGTCGGTGAGCTCGATCGACTCGTCGGCCCGGACGAACCGCGCGCGCCAGGTCTCGATCATCTCCACGTCGTCGATGTGCCCCGGGTAGACCTTGTTGCCGCGGCTCGAGATGAGCGCCAGGCGCATGGGACTGCCCTCGGTGCACTCCTCGACCTTGGCGCCCACCTCCGCGGCGGTCATCTTCGCCTCCTCGAGCAGCACCTCCATGCCGACGACCGCGCGCACCTTCGCCACCACGGGCCGCGGCCGCCACGTCTTCTCGGGCATCACGAGTGGTCGCGACTCGCGGCGCGCACCCATCTCGGGCACCTTGCCGAGGTTGTCGATCACCGCGTCCGTGAAGGCCGTGGTGCCGACCGGCGTGTCGCCCGCGACGACGATGTCGCCCGTGAGCGACTTCCCCTCCTCGAGCGTGAAGAGCACGGCGTCCTCGATCGCGCCGGCCGCCTCGGGCTGGCCCACGTGGCGCAGCAGCATCGCCGAGCTGAGCATGAGCGCGGAGGGGTTGGCGATGTCCTTGCCGGCGATGTCGGGCGCCGAGCCGTGGACCGCCTCGAACATCGCGGTCTCCGACCCGATGTTGGCGCTGGGAGCGAACCCGAGGCCGCCGACCAGCCCGGAGGTGAGGTCCGAGAGGATGTCGCCGTTCATGTTGGTGGTGACGATGACGTCGAACTGCTCGGGGCGGATGACGAGCTGGTGCGCGCAGTTGTCCACGAGGATCTGGCGCGCCTCGAT
Source organism: Thermoleophilia bacterium (assembly GCA_025964465.1). Lineage (GTDB taxonomy): Bacteria > Actinomycetota > Thermoleophilia > Gaiellales > SKUG01 > JAGQUL01. Next base: position 653 of record JAOPYS010000397.1, on the reverse strand, counting down.
GTCCGGGTACTCCGCTGCGACCTCGTCGAACGTGCGGGCGAACATGCCCTCGCCGAGCTTCATGATGTTCGCCTTGGTGGCGCACGTCACGGACGTGCGCCCGGTGGAGCGCGCGTACTCGAAGGCGAGTCGCGCGATCTTCTCGGACCCGTGGTGGGTGATCACCTTGAGGGAGAGGCACACGCCGGGCGTCTGCATGTGCTCGATGCCGGCGTAGAGGTCCTCGAGGTTCTCGCGCACGATGACCAGGTCGACGCCGCGGCCTGCGTACGGCGTGGCCAGGCCCGGGATCTCCCGTGCCGGGCGGATGTTGCCGTAGGTCTCGAACAGCTTGCGCAGGGTGACGTTGGCGCTCTTCTCGCCGTGGCCGATCGGGGTCTCGAGCGGCCCCTTGAGGGCGACCCCGGTGCGCTCGATCGAGGCGATGGTGTCGTCCGGCACGCCGGTCTGGTCGCCGGCGAGGAAGACTTCCTTGCCCGCGATGCACTCCTCGACGTCGAGCCGGGCGCCCGCCTCCTGCATCAGGCGCAGGGCCGCGCCGACCACCTCGGGGCCGATCCCGTCCCCTCGGATCACGGTCACGGGCACCGAGGTGCGGGAGGACGAGGGGTCTGCGGGAGCCGGTGCCGTGTGCGTCATGGTCGGAATATGAC
>JAOPYS010000379.1 GCA_025964465.1 Thermoleophilia bacterium | reverse complement strand
TGCGCGACCGGCGCGGGGGCCGGGGCGGGCTGGGCGACCGGCGCGGGGGCGGGCTGCTGCACGAGCGCGCCGCCACCGTTGGCCGCGGCGACCGCGGAATTCTGGAGCGGCACCTGCATCGGCGACTGGGACGGTGCACCGGACGGGCCCCCGCCCGTCAGCGGAGCCTGCACGGGCGATGGCGATGCGGTCGGCCCTCCACCCGGAAGCGGCGGCGGCGTACTGCAATTGGACACGGTGACACTCACGGCGAGACCCCCCTCGACTTGCGAACCCGGGTGGCGAATCCCGGGCGGGTGACGTGTGCAGGTGTCACGCCGAGGCGTGGACCTGCACGAGAACGCGGCGTTGCGTCACCGTGCGTCCAAGGTCACCCGGGTGGGTGAAACACGCAAGGGGGTACTGTCGATACGCGCGGGCGGGGGCGTCCGCCCCGAGGCTCAGGCCGCGCGGAGACCGCGCTGCAGGCGGGGCGTCTCGCGCAGCGGCACCGCGGTGGGCTTGGCCACGAGGTAGCCCTGGACGTAGTCGGCGCCGTGCTCGACCGCCCACTCCAGCTCGCCGGGCCGCTCCACACCCTCCACGATCGAGGCGATGCCCAGCTCCTGGGCGATCTCGAGCACCTTGCGGGCGATGGCCGACTTGTAGGGGTCGACGTCCACGTCGCGGATCAGCTCCATGTCGAGCTTCACGTAGTCGGGGCGCAGCTGGTGCAGCATGTTGACGCTCGAGTAGCCCGCGCCGAAGTCGTCGAGCGCGACCCGGAACCCCTGCGACCGGTAGTAGTCGAGGATGCCCTTGAGGTGCGAGACGTCCGTCGTGCGGTCGCTCTCGACCACCTCGAACACCACCTGTTCGCGGCGCAGGCCCGACGACTCGATCGCGGCCACCGTGGAACGCAGGCAGAAGACCGGGTCGTAGATCGAGGTCGGCGAGAAGTTGACGAACACCTGCGTCTCGAGGCCCTCGCGGGCTGCCGAGGCGATGGCGGTGCGGCGGGCGGCGAGGTCGAGCTGGAAGAGCATGTCCGCATCGCGGGCCGCGTCGAAGATCCGGTTGGGCGGGATGGTCGTCGAGCCGTCGCGCTCCATCCCGCGCAGCAGCAGCTCGTGCCCGTGCACGATCGACGTGTCGCCGACCCCGACGATCGGCTGGAAGTGGTTGTGGATGCGCCCCTCGCGCAGCAGGGCGAGCAGCCAGCTGCCGCGCGCCATGCCGGCCATGCGCGCGAGCGTGGTGATGCGGCCGAAGTCCCCGGGGCCGGGCTGCGCGCCCAGGTCGGTGACGAGGGCGCGGATGTCGGTGAGCTCCTCGCTGGAGCAGGCGGCGGCGATGCCGTCGCACGTGGCACCGAGCCCGGCGTCGAGCGCGACCGACAGCGACAGCGCCGCCCCGTCGACCTCGGGCTGCAGCGACTGGCCGCGCAGGTGCTGCACGGCCTTCTGCAGGCTGTGCGCCAGCGGGAACCACAGGTGCAGCTGGCCGGCGTCCGGCAGGCCCGAAGGGATGGTCTCGCAGCGATCGCACTGGCCGGTCATCGGTTCCTCCACGTTCGAGTGAGCGGACACTCACCCGTCGACCTCGTCGGACCGTGGGCGGTGCGCCTTGAGTCCCGTCTCACGGAAATCGAGCGATCCATCGCGTCAGGCGGCGTCGGCCTGCTGGGAGCCGTCGTCGGGCTCCTCCGCCCCGAAGGGGTTGCGGCGCACGTCGCCCAGCGCGAGGCGCAGGCACTCGAGCGGGCGCTTGCCGGGATCCTGCGCGTAGAGCACCGTGTCGGTCCCCACGAGCACCGCGGCGGCGTCCTCGCCCACGACGCCCACGCCCTGCTCCGCGGCCCAGGTGACGAGCTGCTCCTCGATCGCGTCGGGGCCGGTCGTCAGGCGCGTGCCGTCGTCGGCGTGGGCCGCGACCAGGCGCAGCTTCGCGCCGTCGCGCTCGTACATCGCGAACCGGCGGCAGCCGACCCGTGCGGCGAGGATGCGCAGGTCGATCGTGCCGTCCTCGTCGGGCACCGGGACGATGGTGGAGGAGAGCCGGGCCATCAGCTCGGGCCCGAGCTGCGGCGCGCGGGCGAGCAGTTCGTGGGCGACGTCGAGCGACAGGTCACCGGCGGAGGCCACGCCGAGGGCGCCGATGGCGATGCCGTTGCCGTTCTCCAGGCCGACGAGGCCGGCGGTGTGCATGCCCATCGAGCCGAGCAGCTCCGCGCCTGCGTGCATCGGCAGGTCGCCGAGGGTGAACGCCGCGCCGTGGCGGGCGACCTCCCCCCAGATCGTGTCGCTGGGGATGCGGCAGGCGTGCAGCAGCGCGCCCGTGCGGACGTGGACGTTGAGGACCATGCCGCTCTGGGCGAACAGGGCGAACGCGACGAGGTCGGCGTCGAAGTCGCGCACGAGGCCGCGGGCGATGGCGGCGCAGGGCCCCCCGCGCACGCGCAGCCCGGCGGCAGCGGCCGGGGCGGCCCAGGTCGCGAGCGCCTGCGCCTCGCGGCGGGCGAGGCGGGTGTCGCTGACGACCAGCACGACGGTGCCACCGGCGGTGCGGCCGACCGGCACGGCTGCGTGCCGCCAGTGCAGGCCGGTCGAGCGGCCTTCGGTGTCGACGCAGCGCAGCGCGCGGCCCTCGCGGGCGGCGGTGCGGGCGAGCCCGCGCGCCACGTCGAGCAGCGGCTCGATGCGACCGGAGGCGCCGCACAGCACGCCCTGGCTGCCGTCGTCGGGCACGTGGAGGGCCATCGCAGCGGCGAACCCCGCAGCGGCCACGGCGTCGCACGCCGCCCGCGCTCGTTCGAGCGGCTGGTCGGCGAGCCCGTGTGCGGGCGGCAGGTGGTCGGTGCGGCGGCGGCGTTCCATGACTGCCAGCGTTCTCGGTCGTGGCAGCTCGTTGCTTGAGCCCAGTTTGCGATTGCGCCGTTTGCTCTGATCAGCGCGTGGTTCGACGGGGCTCAGTCGAGGGGTTCGAAGCCGTTCGTGCGGGGCGGCGTGAGTGCCGGATGGGCGGCATCGAGCTCGTGCAGGTGGGCCAGGAGGGCGGGCACGTCGACGGGGCGACCGGCGGCGTGGTCCACGAGCGCGGCCTGGATCTCCATGAGCTTCGTGCGCGTGCCGTTCTGCTCGGCGACGAAGCCGGGCAGCGTCTTCGCGATCTCGGCGACGAGCGCCGGCGGTGCGGTGGGCCCACCGAGCGCCAGCCCGATCGCCGTGGCGATCTCCGGCAGGCGCTGGTCCGCCGGCACCTTGTCCCCGATTCGCGACCCCGCGGCCGCGATCGCAGCCGCCGAGCCGTCGGTGCCCATCCCGATCATCCGCTCGATGCGCTCGGTGAAGCGCGTGTACGCCGACACGGACTGCGAGATGCGATCGGTCGCGTCGCCGATGTCGACCCCGAACTCCTCCTGCATGAAGGGGCGGATGTGCGTCATGTTGGCGATCTCCGCGAGCCCCTCCTCGAAGTCGCGGTTGGCGCCGTGCCACGCGTCCACGTCGGCGTTCGTGTAGCCGTTGAGGGTGACGTGCGACGCCTCGTGCAGGATCGTCTCGTTGCTCTGCACGAACGCCTGGCGCTGCGCCTCCGTCCAGTCCGACCACTTCGTGGTGCGGAGGCGGTCGATGCCCTCGAGCAGGCCCTTGGTGGAACGCTGCGACAGCGCGAACCACCCCTTGTTGCCCTGGAAGGTCGCGAGCCCGAGCGCGCCCTGGCGGTCGGCGGCGGCGTAGTTGACCTCGACCGTGGCGAGGCCGAGCGTGGTGTCGGCCGCGCGCGCCATGTACTGCGCGCCGTCCTGGATGAGGCGGGCGACGGCGAGGTCGGCGCTGCCGGCGCCCTTCACGGCGACGACCATCCCCTCCTTGAGCTGCTCCGGGGTGCGCTGCTGCAGGGGCGGCAGGGCGGGGGCCGTGGAGGCTGGGGCGATGGGGGAGGCGGGGGAGGCGGGGGCGAGCTGCATCGGACGATCCTCGGGGCGGGCCCGGCGTGCGTCGAGCGCGTGGCGGCGTGGAGGGCCGGGTAGGGCCGCCGCATGACCACCGCTCCCTCCGACACCGTCGAGATCCCCGGCCGCGACGCCGCGTGGGAACTGCTCACCACCCACACGACGCAGCCCGGGTTGCTGGGCCACGCCCGCGCCGTGGAGGCGGCGATGCGCTGGTACGCCCGCGAGCTCGGGGGCGACCAGGACGTGTGGGGGTGCGCGGGGCTGCTGCACGACTTCGACTGGGAGATCCACCCCACGCTGGAGCAGCACCCGTCCGCGGGCGCACCGATGCTGCGCGACGCGGGCTGGCCCGAGCCCGTCGTTCGGGCGATCCAGGGGCACGCCACGCACACGGGCGTGGCGCGCGAAACGCCGATGGAGCACGCCTTGTTCGCGTGCGACGAGCTGGCGGGGTTCGTGGTGGCCGTGGCGCGCGTGCGTCCGGAGGGGTTCACGGGGCTCACCCCCAAGAGCGTGCGCAAGAAGCTCAAGACCGCGAGCTTCGCGGCCGGCGTGAGCCGCGAGGACGTGCGTGCGGGCGCGGAGGAGCTCGGCCTCGAGCTGGACGTGCACGTGGCGAACGTGATCGACGCGCTCACGCCGATCGGGGCCGAACTGATCGGTTCGTGACTCCGGGCCGGTCCTCGGGCTCGATCCGGCAACGACCGGGTCGGCGCACTCGAAGGACGGGCGGGGGGAATCGATGCTCGACCACGCCACAACGGACCCGGCGCGCGCTCGCGCGGACGTGCGTGCGTGGGCGCCTCGACCCGAGCGTGACGTCGACGTGACGGTCGCCGTGGACCGCGGCATCGAACCGGCCGCAGCGACCGCACCCGCCCCGCCGCCGACCCGCACGCCGCACCACGGGTTGCTGCAGCGCATCGCCGATGTCGGCTCGTACGCGCTGGGCATGGCGATGCAGGCCGGCAACGAGATCACGCAGCGGCTCCACCTCCCCTTCCTCGACCTGCCCCGGGGCCCGATCGGCGACGTGTTCGAGCCACCCGGCGACGCTGCCCGGTCGGGCGCGCGGCTCGTCGAGCGGGCCGTGCACGCGCTGCTGGGCGTGGAGGAAGCGCCGTCGCCCGACGACGTGCGCGCGACGCGACCGCTCGTGGCCGAGGCGACGGTTGACGGGCGGGCCGGCGCGACGACGCGGCTGGAGCTGGACCTGCGCGCACCCGGCGTGGGAGCGGGCGTGGCGGGTCGGCCGCCTGCGCTGCTCGCCGCCTACGTCGACGGCCGGTACCACTCGACGGTGGTCGTCCACGAGGAACGCACGACCCCCGTCTCGATCGCGCTGGGCGAGCTCGCGCCTGGCGCGCACCGCGTCGAGCTGCGGTCGGCGCAGGATCGCGCGCCGCTCGGGGCGCCAGCACCCGCCGTGCACTCGATCACGACGGTGTACGGCACCGGCACGCAGGCCGAGGTGGACCGTCACGCCCCGATCCTCGAGCTGCGCGACGCGGCCGCCTCCGCCGGGCCGCTCGCCGCCGCCACCGACGACACGCCGCTGGCGCAGTTCCCCTCCATCACCCACAACGCGGACGGCACGCGCACGATCGAGTACGTCACGGTCTTCTCGAACGAGGACGGGGGCACGCGCACGCAGGACCTCGTCTCGCAGTACGGCCACGCGCTCGACGTGGAACCCACCTACCGCGTGCACCTGGCGGCCGACGGGGCGGTGCTCGACGAGGCGTACCAGACCGCGACGCACGACTGGCGCGCCTTCGACGGGCGCCACGACGGCGAGCGGCCGGTGCTGCGGGTCAGCTCGCGCAACAACATGACGAGCGCGCGGCTGGCGCCGGACGGTGCGGAGCGGTGGTCGGAGGCTCCCGTGCAGGTGCCGGGGGTGGACGCCCCGGACGATCACGGGGTGTTCGGGGTCGAGCCGTGGGTGCGGCGCGTGGGGGAGGACGAGCTCGCGCGCGAGGGCAAGGTGTCGGCGACGCCGGACCGGTTCCAGGCGTGGCTGCCCGAGCGCACGCTCGAGGTGGGGCCGCTCGACCCCGCCGCGCGCGAGCGGATCGTGGCGGCGGGCGGGATGGACGTGCGCCTGCGCGACGGGCGCACGGTGCGCGCGACGGCGCGGCCCGACTTCGCGTCGGGCGAGTACGGGTGGGGCGGCCTGCTGCTGCCCGAGGGCGTGACACGCGACGACGTGTGACGGTTCCGTGCGTCGATCGGCACGCTTCCGTCACAGTGCGCGCGCATTGCGTGACACTGGGACCGGTGTGCTTGTCCCATGGAACGCACGGGGCAGCGCAGGCAGGGCGAACGGGCAACGTCGACGGTCGAGTTCGTCGGGATGGCGGTGGCGGTCTCCGCGCTGCTCGCGGCGGTCGGCGGTGGCATGGCTGGTCACGGCGGACGCGTCGGGGATGCGGTCGGTGACCGGCTGTGGTCGGCCGTGCGTGCGGAGGGGCGGCCGGGCGGCGCGACCGGTCCGGTACCAGCCACGACGCGCACGGGCACGGGGGTCGGTGGCGGGCCGCGCATCGCACCACCACCCCCCGAGGTGCTGGCGCGTCAGGTCGGCGACCTGCTCACGGGTCGGCGACGCACGTGGACGGAGCGACAGGGCTCCGTGGGACCCGACCGGGTCCACGTCCCGCGCGACCAGCTGCGACTGACACCCGTCGTCGCGCCTCACGCGGTGTGGAGTGACACGTGGTCCACGTCGCGCACCGGCCACGGAGCGGCAGGCGCGGTCGATGCGACCGCCTGCGCGCTGTGCGCCTCGCTCGGCTGGTCGCACGACCTCGCCGTCGGCACGAGCGTCGACCGCGACGGCCCGGTCACGGGCGTGCAGGGCGAGCTCGTCGGCGGGGGGCAGCTCGCGCTCGCGTCGGTGCAGGCCGGCGCGCGTGTCGCCGGTGAGCGTGGGCCGGTCTCCGCCGGCGCCCAGGGGAGGGTGCGCGGCACGGTCGGAGCGGAGTTCGAGGCCCGACTCCACGCCGTGCTGGGCCACGACGCACAGGACGTGGAGGTGCGCGGCTCCGCCATGGCCGGGGCGTCCGCCAAGGCCGAGGGGACCGCCGGCCTGCACCTGCTCGGCGTCGCCGTCACCCAGTCGGCGGAGGGCGAGGCGTGGGCCGGCGCCGGCGCGAAGGGAGTGGCCGGGTTCCACCACGCCGGGACGAAGGTCGCCTGGCGGCTCGGGCTCGGCGGCGCGTGGGGCTTCGGGGCAGCCACGGAGTGGAGCGGCTCCGTCGACGTCGCGGGCGTCCCCGCGCAGCACCGCAGGTTGGCGCGCGACGCGCTGTTCACCGCGGCCCACATCACCATGTTCGTGCCGCACTGAATCCCGAGACCCGACCCACCACCCACGCGAGGAGCACCATGCCGACCATCGAGCACCACCCCGACCCGATCCCGACCCGCGGCGGGGCGCCGCGCGGATTCCTGCGGCGCACGTGGCCCGTCGCGCTCCCGCTCGCCATCCTGGTGCTGCTGGCCGTGCGGGTCGCGGTCGACGGCGATGCGGGTGCGCACGCTCGCCGCCCGGCGCAGGCTGCTGCGGCGGCCGAGCGGCTGGGCACGCGCAGCTTCGACGGCCTGCAGCTCGAGGTGCCCGCCGGGTGGGCGACGCTGGAGCGCACGGCAGACCACGTGGCCTGGGGCTCGGCCGACCGCACCCACACCGTGACGCTGGCCGCGACGGAGGCGAGCCTGCTGCCGCTGTCCGGCGTGGTCGCCTCGGTCAGCCGCGACTCGTCCTCGGCCGTGCCCGGCGCGCGACCCGTCGGCCGGCCCGTGCGCCTGGACCTCGACGGGCGGGCACCGCACGGCGACACGGCCGTGCTGGCCCGGTTCCGGATCGACGCGGGCGCCGGCCGCTCGCTCGAGGTGCGGCAGGTGTGGCGCCGGGACCTGCGGGCGGGGCGGGACGTCGTGGCGACGTGGACCAGCTCCGACGGTGCGTGGCCGGCACCACCGGCGGCGTCGATCCCGCGAGCCGAGGCCGTCCGGTAGCGGGTAGTGTCCTCGCGAAGGCGGGCGCACGGCGCCGGCACGCGAGGGAACCGCGGAGGGAAGCATGGCCTACGAGACGATCCAGGTGGAGCGTGACGGCGCAGTCGGGGTGGTCACGCTCGACCGACCCAAGGTGCTGAACGCGTTGAATCCGCAGCTGTTGACCGAACTGGTCGACGCGCTCGAGGACTTCGACCGCGACCCGGAGATGCGCTGCATCGCGCTGCTCGGGTCCGACCGCGCCTTCGCGGCCGGTGCGGACATCGGCAGCATGGCCGACGCGTCGCCGATCCAGATGCTGCGCGAGAACACCTTCGCGCGCATCGAGCGGATCCGCGAGCTCACCACGCCCGTGGTCGCCGGCGTCTCGGGCTTCGCGCTCGGCGGTGGCTGCGAGCTGGCCATGGCGTGCGACCTCATCGTGGCGAGCGAGGCCGCGACGTTCGGGCAGCCCGAGATCAACCTCGGCATCATCCCGGGCGCAGGCGGCACCCAGCGACTGACACGCGCGGTCGGCAAGGCGCTCGCGATGGACATGGTGCTGACGGGTCGCAGCCTGACTGCGACGGAGGCCCGCGACGCCGGGCTCGTCGCGCGGGTGACGGCGCCCGAGGCGTGGCGCGACGAGACGCTCGCGGTGTGTCGCACGATCGCCGGCAAGAGCCCGATCGCCCTGCAGGCCGCTCGCGAGTCGATCAACGCGGCGTTCGAGACCACGCTGCGCGCGGGCATCGAGCAGGAGCGCCGCGCGTTCCACGTGCTGTTCGCGAGCGAGGACCAGAAGGAGGGCATGCGTGCCTTCCTCGACAAGCGCACGCCGGCCTTCACCGGCAGCTGACGCAGGACGGAGACACGCATGTCGATGGACACCACCCCGAGCCTCGAGACGATCGACTACGCCGTCGCTGACGGCGTGGCGACGATCGCCCTCAACCGCCCGGACAAGCGCAACGCGATCAACCACCAGCTGCACCTTGACCTCGCGGCGGCCCTGCGGCTGGTCCAGCGCGACCGTTCGGTGCGGGCCCTCGTGCTGACCGGTCGGGGCAAGGGCTTCTGTGCCGGCCAGGACCTCACCGAGTTCGCGATGGCGAAGGCGGACCCCGAGTTCCGCGTGGACGAGCACGTGCGGTCCACCTTCAACCGGACGATCCTGGCGCTGCGCGCGCTGCCGATGCCGGTCGTCGCGGCCGTGAACGGCGTGGCAGCGGGCGCCGGGTGGAGCCTGGCCCTCGCCGCGGACATCCGCTTCGCCTCCGAGGACGCCGCCTTCACGCAGGCCTTCTCCAAGATCGGGCTGGTGCCGGACACGGGCAGCACGTGGTTCCTGCCCGAGCTGATCGGCACCTCGCGCACGCTCGAGCTCTGCTACACCGGCGACCTCGTCGATGCGCAGCGCGCGCTGGAGTGGGGCCTCGTCAACTTCGTCGTCCCCGCGGGCGACCTCGTCGAGCAGGCCACGGCGTATGCGGCGCGGCTGGCGGCGATGCCGACGGCCGCGCTGGCCATGACCCGGCGGGCCGTGTACCGCGCCACCGGCACGTCCCTCGACGATGCACTCGAGTACGAGGCCCAGCTCCAGCAGCGAGCCGCCGCGAGCGAGGACCACACGGAGGGCGTGACCGCCTTCCTGGAGAAGCGGGCACCGGTCTTCACCGGTCGATGAGCCCGCGTTCGGCGCGCACGGCGGGCGGGCAGGAGACACCGGACAGGGGGCGACCGTGATGGGCAGCGCGACGATGGACACGATGGGATCGCAACACGCGATGCGAGGACGATTCGACGGCGTCGAGGTGACGACCGGCACGGGCGGCGGCCTCGCGTCCGGAGCTCCGGCCGCCGGTGCGGTGGCGACCCACTTCCACGCAGCCCGGCTGCCCGACTTCGGCGACACCGTACTCGCAGTGTCGCGGGTCTTCGACGAGACGACCGCAGCCGCGCTGCGCATCGAGCTGCGTGCGTTCGCGGCCTCGTCGCCCGGGCGTGGCGTGCTCGCCACGATGTCGGAGGACGAGTTCGTGGATGCGCCCGGGGCGATCGCCTACGCGTGCGTGACGCTCGCGGCCGCCGGCGACGCCGCCGACGAGCGGCGCGCGGCCACCCTGGTGCGCTGCGTGGTGACGGATGCGGCGCCGAGCGGCGATGCCGCGCGTGGCGTCGCCGACTGGCTCCGCGCGACGTGGGAGGTCGAGCTCGCGTTCGGCTCGTGGCCCGCGCTGCGCGGCACGCTCGACGCATTCGGCCTCGACGGCGGCGTGCCCGCCGGGTGGGCGCACGACTGGCTGCGCGAGTCCGAGCACCGCATCGAGGGCGACACGGGCGCCGGCGACGGGTTCCTCAAGGTGCTGTCCACCGCGTGGCTGGAGCCCGCCACCTCGGCCTCCGACCCGGCACAAGCGGCCACCGACGAGCGGTGATCGCGTCGCGCCCGAGCCACGCCCGGTAGCCTCCGCGAATGTCCACGAGCAGCCTCCAGGGCGATGCCCCCCACTCCGCGCGCCCGGCCGAGCGCACCGACGGCGACGCACCCGCCCCCGAGCGGCGTCCGCGCTGCGCGATGATCGTGAACCCGTACTCCTCCGGGATGACCGGCAAGCGTGAACGCGCCATCGTCGAGACACTGCGCGAGCAGGTGGACCTCGACATCAGCCGCACCGAGCGCGGCGGGCACGCGCCCAAGCTGGCGCGCGAGATCCTCGACGCCGGCCAGCACGACGTGATCATCGCCTGCGGCGGCGACGGCACCGTGAACGAGGTGCTCAACGGCATGGCGCTGGGCGCGGAGACCGCCGACCGACGCCCGCGCGTGGCGATCCTGCCGGCCGGCGGCACCAACGTGGTGGCGCGCTCGATCGGGTTCACCAACCACCCCGTGAAGGCCGCGCGCGAGGTGGCCGACGCCATCGTGGCGCGACGCAGCCGCACGATCAACCTGGCCACCGTGGACGAGCGCACCTTCCTGTTCTCCGCCGGCGTCGGGCTCGACGCGGAGGTCGTGAAGCGGATGGAGGAGCGTCGCTCCGGTCGCCGCCCCAGCGACGCCGCCCACTTCGCGTCCATCCTCGGCATCTACGCGACGTCGCGCTTCGCGCTCGCCGATCGCATGACGATCCGGATCGACGCGACCGAGGAGGAGCTGCGCAGCGCGCTGCTCATCGTCGGCAACATGACGCCCATGACGTACCTGGGCCGGATGCCGATGCACTTCCTCCCCGACTGCCGGCTCGAGTCGGGGATGGACCTGCTCGCGCCGCACCGCGCCAACGCGCTCTTCTCGATCCGCAACGCGGCGCAGGCGATGGGCGTGGGCCGCTCCAGCCAGCGCCTCGTCAGCCCCGAGAAGGGCCAGGTGCGCCACGACGTGGCGGGGTTCACCGTCACGTGCGACGAGCCGCAGCCCGTCCAGGTGGACGGCGAGTACATCGGTGACCGCACGCACATCACGTTCGGCCTGCTCGAGCGCGCGGTCGACCTGGTCGCGTGACCGCGAGGTCGTGACCCGCTATTCGGCGGGGCGGCGCGCCTCGCACAGCGCATCGGCGAGGGCGACCGTCTCCGCGTAGGAGACGCCCCGCGCGTGCGCCAGCGCGATGCCGAGGACCTGGGCGGCGTATTCCCACATGGCGAGCGGGCCGGACCGGCACAGCTGCTCCCACGCGAAGGGCACGACGCGCGCCGCGACCTGCGGCTGCGGGCTCCCCGAGGCACGGTCGATCGCGATCGACTGGCGGACGATCCGCCCCCAGAAGGCGTGCGCGGTGGCGCGATGCGCCTCGCGGACCGCGCCCGATCCCTGCACCAGCGTGCCGCTGCGCGCGACGAGCCGGGCGAGGCCGTGGTCGGTGCGCAGCGCGTCGTGCATCGCCTCGAGCCAGGTCTCGGCGGTGTCGAGCTCGTGGCGCTGGCGGGCGGAGCCCGGTCGGTGACGCGCGGCGGCCGCCATGCGGCGCAGG
>JAOPYS010000376.1 GCA_025964465.1 Thermoleophilia bacterium | reverse complement strand
GTCTCGGCCACCACGCTGAAGTATCGGAGGCGATTGAGGTCCATTGGTTCACAGTCGCGGAGGAATGGGCGCTTGTGGTCAGCATACCGCGTCGGTACCGTCCTCGACACGCCGTCTCCCCGCGGCCCCCACGATCCAAGGATGGACCCCATGCAGCTCGCCGCCACCCGTACGCCCGCCGCCCCCGATGCGCGCCCGGCCGCCCCGGCCCCGGCCCACGGGTTCGGGTTCGGCACCCTGCGCCCCGGCGGGGCGAACGCGCCGGCGCCCGACGACGTGGTCGCCCAGGCCGTCGTGCAGCTGCCGATGAACTTCGGCGCGCACGCCCTCATCGACGTCTCCCTCGGGAAGGAGCTCGGGCACTTCGACACGCTCGAGGACGCCCGGGCCGCAGCCCGCACGCTCACCACCGCGGCCCGCCCGGCCGTCGGGGTCACCGCGCAGACGAACCGCGACGGGTACGTCGCCTACCGCGCCGTCGAGCTGCTGGTGCCCGACCTCACGGCGGCGCCGTTCGAGTCCAGCCCCACCGATCCCACGCTGCCGGGCTGGGAGGCCGTCCACCCGACGGCGCTGCGCCTCGGGGTCGACGAGGCGCGGGGAGGTCGCTTCATCGAGAGCCTCGTCGCCGTCGACCACGAGGGCGGCATGGGCACCACGCAGCTGGTCGAGGTCGCGGTGGGCCGCCATGCGCGGCTCGAGTTCGAGTACGTGGACGGTGGACGCGTCAGCCGCTTCCAGCCGCTGCCCTGAGCCGTCGAGGCGCGTGCGGTCACGCGGGCGCGCCCGGCCGGGGCCCCGTCCCCACGGGGCCGCCGGGTGGCCACCCGGTTCGGTGCGCGAAGCGTCTGTGGTCTGCTTGCGCCATGCAGCCCCCCGTCGCCCACCCGCACGCCGCCACCCACGCCGCCTCGAAGCCGGCAGCGCCGCGCCGCAGCCGGCCCGCGGCCGCGCGCGCCGCGCTCGAGCAGGTGACCCGATCCGCCTCCCTGCTGCGCGCGGCCCTCGGCGACGACCCGGCGTTCTACGAGCGCCTCGTCCACCGCGGGTTCCTCGACAACGCGATCGACTTCGCCCGGTACGCCGCGGAGCGCATCGACGACGTCGTCCTGCGCGATGCCGTCCAGGAGACCGTCGTCGATCCCCTCGTCGCGGCGCGCCGCCTCGGCCCGTCGACCGCCTCCCACGCCCGGCTGACCGACCACCTCGCTGCCGCCGCCACCGCCGCAGCCGCAGCACTTGGCCCGGTCGCCGCGGCGCGCTGACCCGCGCCCGATCGGCCCTCGCCCGGGGCCTGCGTGCAGCGCCTCGGTAGGATGTCGTGCATGCACCACCTCCCGGGAGTCGTGCCGCTGTACACCGCGGTCGAGATGCGCACGGTCGACCGTGTCGCGGTCGACGAGATCGGCATCCCGGGGGCCGTGCTCATGGAGCGCGCCGGGCTCGGTGCCGCAGCGGAGGTGCTGCAGTGGTTCCCCCTCGCGCAGCGCATCGCGGTGGTCTGCGGGTCGGGCAACAACGGCGGTGACGGATTCGTCGCCGCACGCCACCTCGCCGCCGCGGGTCGCCACGTCGAGGTGCTGCTCGTGGAGGGGGAGAGCAAGGTGCGGCGCGAGCCGCGCGCCTTCCTCGATGTGCTGCGCAAGCTCGACATCCCCGCCCGCCGCGTCAACGTCACCGCGTGGCGCAGCGCGCTCGAGGGGTTCGACCTCGTCGTCGACGCCATGCTGGGCACGGGCGTCTCCGGTGCGCCCAAGCCGTCGTTCGAGGCCGCCATCCGCGCGATCGGCGCATCGCTGCTGCCGATCGTCGCGCTCGACGTCCCCTCGGGCGTCGACGCGAGCGACGGCACGATCGAGGGCGCGGCGATCGAGGCCGACCTCACCGTCACCTTCCACGCGCCGAAGATCGGCCTCGCCATCGCCCCCGGTCGGTTCCACGCCGGGCGCGTGAAGGCCATCGACATCGGCATCCCCGCGCACGTCGAGGAGCCCGTCCGCCAGGGCATCGCCACGCCCGGCCTGCTGGCGCTGGTGCCGCAGCGCAGCCGCCGCGGCTCCAAGTACGACGCCAGCGTCCTCACCGTCGGCGGGTCGATCGGCATGACCGGCGCGATCTCCCTCGCCTCCCAGGCCGCGATGCGCGGCGGGGCCGGCATCTGCTGGGGCGCCGTGCCCGACCGCATCTCCGAGGCCCTCGACATCGCCGTCGCCGAGGTCCAGTTCCGCGGGCTGCACGCCGACGAGCAGGGGCGCCTCACGGTGGCCGCGGCCGAGCGGCTCGAGGAACTCGTGGAGCGCGCCGACGCCGTCGTGTTCGGCCCCGGCATCGGCGACAGCGAGCAGGTGCGCGCGCTGGCCCGCTGGGCGGTGCGCCAGGCCCGGGTGCTCGTGCTCGACGCCCAGGGGATCTCCGCCTTCGCCGGCGACACGCAGGCGATCGCCGCGCGCGACGGCGCGCCCACGCTGCTGACCCCGCACGAGGGCGAGCTCGCCAAGCTGCTCGGCGTGTCGTCGGAGGACGTGCGCGGTCGCCGCCTCCACCACGTGCGTGAGGCCGCCCGGCTGACGCAGGCCACGGTGCTGCTCAAGGGAGAGGACACGATCGTGTGCCTGCCCGGCGGCGACTTCCTCGTCTGTCGCGGCCACCGGGCGCAGGCCACGGCCGGCACGGGTGACGTGCTGGCCGGCGTCGCCGGCGCGCTGCTGGCGCGCGGGCTCGACCCGGCGCTCGCCGGTGCGTGCGCCGCGCTCGCATG
>JAOPYS010000370.1 GCA_025964465.1 Thermoleophilia bacterium | reverse complement strand
GCAGCTTGGCGACGCGCTCGCTCGGCTGCGCACCGACGCCGAGCCAGTACTGGGCCCGCTCGGCCTTCACGTCGAGCGTCGACGGGTCGGTCTGCGGGTTGTACGTCCCGATCGTCTCGATCGAGCGACCGTCGCGCGGGCTGCGCGAATCGGCCACCACGATGCGGTAGTGCGGGTTCTTCTTGGACCCGAAACGGGCCAGGCGGATCTTCACCACGGGGGCGGAACTCCTCTGAAACTTTCCTGAACAGGGGGGGAGTGTACCGGATCGGCGGGAGCGAGGTCGGGATGGGGCGCGTCGCATCCTCCTGGCACCGGGGCGGGTGTCACGGTCGCAGGGGCGGGAAGATCCCTCGCACACCCCACCCAGGAGGACCCGGATGGCCGACCCCGTCCCCGCCGGCAGCGATGTCTCGTCCGGCACGTACGAGTGCACGAAGTGCGGCTACGAGCTCAGCGTGCAGTCCACCCAGCACCTGCCGCCGTGCCCGAAGTGCGAGAACGGCGAGTGGACGACCGAGTCGGGCGGCGACAGCGTCGAGGATCCCTACCCGGCCTGACCCGCGCCCGGCCGCTGCAGGAACCGGACCGGCACCCCCCGGGCGGCCCCGACCGTGGCCAGCTCGGCGCCGTCGGCGCGCTGCGTGGCGGCCTGGGCCGTCGACAGCTGGTTGGCGGGGCGCGGTCGCACGTGCACCGCGCGGATGTCGTCCGCGGTGGCGATGCGCACCTGGGCCTCGATGTAGCCGTCGACCATGGCCCGGCTGGTGAGGTGCTCGCGCAGCGCGGTGACCGCCCGCTCGCGCGGCATCCGCAGGATCGAGCGGAAGTCGTTGGCCAGCTCCGACGGCCGCACGTCGGCATCGAGGAACGTCGCGCTCGTGGCCCCGCGCCCGGCGGGCTCGGACCCGAGCCCGAAGTTCTCGATGAGGCGTTCGGTGACCACGTCCGCGAGCTGCTCGCGCGCCCGGACGGGGCGCACGCCGCCCAGCACACCCGTGTCGGCCGGCAGGAAGCTCGCGTTGTCGAGGGCGCGCTGGCCGAGCACGACGGAGGCCTCGCCGTAGGTCAGCGCCCCCGTGTTGAGCTCGCGCTCGGCGAGCCGCACGATGCCGGCGTGCGAGCGCATCGGGCGGTGCATCACGTCGCTGAACGTGAGGGCGCCGTAGACCGTGGTGCCCGTGCCGAACACGCCCATCTCGCGCTCGTTCGCGACCCGGGTCGGCAGCCCGTGCTGCATGTGGATGCCGGCCTCGCCCCACGGGCGTGGCGACTCGCGCACGAGGTCGTACACGTTGCCGATCCGTCCGCCGTCGCGCAGGATGTCCGTCGCGCGCCGCGCCGACATGTTCACCTGGATGCGCGGTTCGAGGCCCGAGATCGCCTCGTGGACGAGCGCGGTCGCCAGCCGCGCGTCGTCGACCGACAGTACGCCGCGCCACGGCAGCGGCGGGTGCGCGGCGAGCGCTGCGACATCGGCGGGGCGCACGGCGGCATCGACGCCCCGTGCGAGCGCGAGGGCCTGCTCCTCGATCGCGCCACGCACGATCGCGGGAACACCACGCTCGATCAGTGACGCGCCCACCGCGCTCATCGTCCCCACCCCGCCCCGCTTCGCTTCCGCGTGCTTCTCCTCCCGAGGGAAGCGCCGCTACCGGTATGTCGGCCGGGTGGTCGGGACGGTTGCGAGCCGACGGTCCCGCGAGACCACCTGCGCCCATGATCCGGTTCGCTTGAGACACGGTCCGCACCCCGTACCGACAAGCAGGTGGACGAGTCGGCGGGGGCCGACAGCGCCACCACCACGGGACGGGGAATCACATGTCGGGTATCCGATTGACAGCGCCAGCCACGACGCAGGCGTCCTTTGCCGCCAGCGGCACCGCGTCCACCGGGACCGCACAGACAGACGCGGCGCCCGCCACGAAGCGTGCCCCGCGAACGACGTCCGACGTGGCCTGGGCCAGCGCCGCGGGGCTCGGCGTGGCCCTGCTGTGCGGCACCATCGTCACCCTGAACCGCCACACGAGCTCGTTCGCAGCGCCGCTCGCGGTCAAGCTGGCAATCTCGGCCGGCTGGGGTGTGCTCGCGGGATTCGCCGCGGACGCCGCGTTGCGCGATTCGAAGTCAGCCTGACGCCCCGCGTCAGCGGCGCGGCTTGCCGCCACCGCCACCCGGCAGCTGCAGCCCGCCGGGCATGCCGCCGCCGCCACCGCCGAGCATGCCCTCGAGGTCGGGCGGCAACTTGCCGCCGCCCTTGGTGAGCATGCGCATCATCTTGCGCATCTCCTCGAACTGCTTCATGAGCTGGTTCACGGCCTGCACGTCGTGACCGGAACCCGCGGCGATGCGGCGGCGGCGCGCGCCGTCGATCAGCTCCGGCTTTCCGCGCTCTTCCTTGGTCATCGACAGGACGATCGCCTCGATGCGGGCGATCTGGCGCTCGTCCACGTCGATGTTGCGGATCTCCTTCGGGATGCCCGGGAGCATCGACAGGATGCCCTTGAACGACCCCATCCGGC
>JAOPYS010000340.1 GCA_025964465.1 Thermoleophilia bacterium | reverse complement strand
TCGCCGTCGTCGCGACGCTTGTAGTCGCGCGCGGCGGGCAGCGGCACGACGTGCTCGCCGTCGACGAGCGCCATCACGCTCGCCTCCTCGCCGTCCACCAGCTCCTCGACGATCACCCGGGCGCCGCTCGCGCCGAACCGGCGCTCCACCATCAACACGCGCACCGCCTCGTGCGCCTCCTCCACCGTCGGGCACACGAAGGCGCCGCACCCGGCGGCGAGCCCGTCGGCCTTCACCGCGACGGCCCCGCCGAGCTCGGCGATCGCGCGGTGGGCGGACTCCACGTCCTCGCAGCTGCGCCACGCAGGGGTGGGCACGCCCGCGCGCTCCATCAACTGCTTGGCGAACAGCTTGCTGCCCTCCAGCTGCGCGGCGTCGCGGCTCGGACCAACGCACCGGTGCCCGGCCGCCTCGAAGCGGCTGGCCAGGCCCGCGACGAGCAGGTCCTCGGCGCCCACCACCACGAGGTCGGGGGCGAGCCGGTCGGCCAGCGCCACGAGCCCGTCGAGGTCGTCGAGCGTCACGTCCGGGTGACAGGTCGCGAGCTCCGCCATGCCGGCGTTGCCGGGAGCGGCGTGCAGCTCGCCCAGCCGGGGCGACGTGGCGAAGGCATGGCACAGCGCGTGGTCGCGCCCGCCGCCTCCCACCATGAGCACGCGCAGTGCGGCAACGGGGTGCGGACCGGGCGTCGTCGAGGGCGCAGGCGAGGGGGACATGCCCGACAGCCTGCCACCTCGACCCGCGTCGCGCGAGCCGGAGAGCGCTCCGCCGAGCGCTTCCGGCCGTCGATCCGGCCCCGTTCGTCGCACGATCCGAGCCACAGAGAGTAGGGAATCTGCCCCGCACCTTCCAAAACCGTTCGGTCAGCGAGAGAGATCGACGTTATGGCAGCGGAGCCCGGGTACCCTCCAACCACACCGAAAAGGCGGACACGATGGATCGGACCGACCTCATGGAATTTTCGCGAAGTGCTGGAATCAACCTCGGCGACGACCTCGCCACCCGGCGCGCGGGCGCACCGGCGTCCCGCGCCGAGATCTCGCAGATGACCGACCGGGCGACCATCGCCATCGAGTCGCTGCGCGCGCAGTGGCGCACCGTGGCGCAGCTCGGCACCCACGAGCGGATGGCGATCTCCCAGCTGCGCGTCTACGGCGCCATGCCGATGAGCGAGCTTGCGTCGCGGATCTCCCTGTCCCGCGCCGCAGTCACCAGCCTGGTGGACCGGCTCGAGTCGGCGGGGTGGGTGCGTCGCACCTCCGACGCCTCCGACCGGCGCCGCACGGTGCTGTCGCTGCTCCCCCACGCAGCCGAGGAGTACGACCTCGTCACGCAGCCCTACACGTCCGAGCTCGAGGAGCTGGCGGTGGGCATGTCGGCCGACGAGTGGCGCACCGTCTCCACCTTCCTCGCCCAGCTGAGCGAGATCGCGGAGCGCCACACCGGCGAGCTGCGGTCCACCGCAGCGGAGCGCGCGCTCACCTGAGCCGGACGAACGCGCGGGCGAGTGCTATCCTCCCGCGCGACGTCACCCCGTGGAGAGAAGACCCGATGCGCGACTTCGACGCCCTGTTCCCCTCGCTGTTCCTCGGTGCCTGCGTCGTCGCGCTCGTCGTGATGACGTTCAAGGGGCTGTTGGGCTGACGCGGCTACTCGCCGCCGTCGTCGAACAGGCCCACGAGGCCATCGAGCACGCCGTCCCAGCCGTCCTCCACGTGCCGCCACGTCTCCGTGCGGCCCGTGAACCCGTCGTGCACGAGCGTCACGCGCGTGCCCTCGTCGTCGGGCTCCATCGTCCACGTCACGCGCGAGGGTGCGTCCTTCGCAGCCGAGGCGTTCGCCGCCGCGGTCAGGGCGAAGGTGTGCACGAGCCGGTGCGGCGCGTCGACGTCCGTGACCACGCCCGAGCTCATCACCTCGCCATCGGCGCCGAGGTAGCGCACGGGCTCGCCCGGCATCCACGACGATTCGACGACCTGCTCGTAGTTGCACTGCTGCAGCTCGTCAGGGTCGGTGAGCGCGCGCCACACGTCCTCGATGTCCGCCGGGATCATCCGGTCGAACGTGTGCCGCACCTGCGTCTTCGTGTCGCTCATCGAACAGCTCCTCGTCCTCACCGGGCTGTTGCCCACGCCACACACCGCGCCAAACGTCGAGCGCGTTCGTCCACGGGCCGAGCGGGAATGGTGACCTCGTGAACGATCGACGCGGCAGCTTCGTCGACCGCGTGCTCGACGGGCACGCGCTGCTCGAGGACCTCGAGGCCGAGGTGGCGACCTGGGCGGGCGGCGCGCGGCGTCGCCCGCTCCACGAGGTGCTCGGGCTGGACGCGCGCGAGCTCGACCTCGTCGCGTCGACCCCGGATGCGCTGCGCTACGTGCTCCACGCCCGCCGCTTCGGTCGCGCCACCACGCCGGAGGAACTCGCCTCGCAGCGGCGCGTGCGCGAGCTGGCGACCCGCATCGCGTCGGAGGTGTTCGACCCCTTCGAGCTCGCGGAGCTCGAGGCGTGGATGCCGCACGTCGACCGACGGGCGAGCGGCGACGGGGAGCCGGCGCATGCCTGATCCCGCCTACCGGGTGGCGCGCGCCGTGGCGCGCCGGGTCGCGCAGGACGGCGCCCTGACGGTGCCGTTCGACATCGAGCGCGTGGCCTCGGCGCACGCCGTGCTGGTGACGGACGAGATCCCGACGCGCGCCGACACGATCGTGCTGCACGCGGCGGCGCCCGGCGAGCGTCCGCGGATCGTGCTGGACGCATCGCTCGAGGAGGCGCACGAGCGGCGCCGGTTCGCGGTCGCGCACTCGCTGGGCCACGTGCTGCTCGGCTGGCACCCGCTCGGGATGCCGTGCGACGTGTCGACCCGCCCGCACGAGCTGCCGGTGACGGTCCACGACCTCGTGGAGGGCGAGGCGAACGCCTTCGCGCGGGAGCTGACCATGCCCGAGGCGTGGATCGCCTCCTTCGACGCGCTCGACCGCCCCGCAGCGCTCATGCGGCACGTGGCCGAGCGCTCTGGCATGGCCGTCATGCCCGCCGCGCGCGCGGTGTCGCTGCTGCTCGGACCGGGGTTCGTCTGGGTCGTCAGCGACGGGTGGGGCCGCGTCCTGGACGCTGGGCGCTCGCCCGGGACCCAGGTGTGCCCGCCGCGGGCCGGCGAGGAGCTCGACACACCGCGCTGGGCGCGCTTCGCCGCGGAGCGCCACCGCGACGAGCATGCCGGCTGCGGCATCGCGGTGTGGCGGTTCGACCGCTCCGCGGACGCGTCCCTCCCCCTCGACCGGACGGCGCGCTCGGTCGCGGGTGACATCGCCGACGACCTCGGGCTGGGCAGCGACGGCGCGGAGGCGCTCGTCGCGCGGGTCGACGGCATCGCTGGCTGGGCGAACGAACAGCTCGGCACCGCCTCGCTCGACGGCATGCGGCGAGTGCTCGACGCGCGCGCGCGTTCGTTGCCCGAGCTCGCCGAGGTGGCAGCGCACCCCGAGTTCGGGGAGCTCGTCACCGCCAAGGCGACGGAGCTCGTCGCCAAGCGCCTGGCGCGCTGACGGGCTTCGTCACTCCGGCCGGGGCGTGACCGCCGGCTCGGGATCGTCGCCGACGTGGACCGTGATGTCGACGTCGTCGGCGCCGTCGCGGTGACCGTCGTCGAGCGAGCTGATGACGTACAGGCCCGTGAGCGCCGACAGCGCGATCAATCCGAGTGACACGCGACTCGCGTCGAGCACGTTGAGCACGCCCGTCGCGTCGTGCAGCACGAAGATCGTCCCGCCCCACAGGACGAACGGCCCGAGCGCCTGGGCGACGCGGCCGATCAGGTTGAAGAACCCGAACAGCTCGCCGCGCAGCTCCGGCGGCGTGAGCGCCAGCATGAACACGCGGTCGACGGTGTAGACGGTGCCCAGCGAGATGCCCAGCACCGGCGCGAGCACCCACACCGTCCACGGCTGGCCCACGCCCGCCACGATGCCGAGCCCCACGGCGAAGCACGGCACCACGGTCAGCAGCACGCGTCGCGGGCCGAAGCGCCGCGCGCACCACCCCGCCACGATCGCACCGACCCCGCCGGACAGCACCACGAGGGCGGTCACCTTGTTCTTGTCGGTCTCCCCGAACCCACCGAGGCGCGACATGTAGACGACCGCGAACACGTTGACCGTGCCGACCGCGTCCGTGTAGAGGAACCGCCCGGCCAGCAGCCGCAGGATCGGCCGGTGGCTGCGCAGGCGCCCGACCGCCGAGAAGATCTCGCCCCGGGCCGTCCCCAGCACGCCGCGGACGTCCTTCGGGGTCGTCCCCTCCGGGCGGTGCGAGCGCCGCGCCAGCGTCAGCACCGGCACCGACAGCACGAGCAGGACCACCGCTGCGGGCAGGAAGGCGTGCTGCTTGTCGGCGCCGTCCGGGACGAACATGTCGGCAAGCACCCCGATCCAGACGAGGATGCCGGCGTACCCGGCTCCGACCGCGATGCCCGACATCGTGCCCCAGCTGCGTCGCGGAGCAACCACCGCGAGCATGGGATCGAACTGGGCGAACGACAGGCCCGTGCACGCGGCGCTCACCGTCGCGCAGGCCATCAGCGGCACGATGCCCAGGGGGCCCATGGACGGGTCGATCAGGCCGACGGCACCCCCGCTGATGCCCGCACCGAGCGTGAACACCAGCAGCAGCGGCCGGTGGCTGCCCAACGCATCGGCGACCACGCCCGCCACCGGCATGACGACGAGCAGCGTGAGCGCGGCGATGGCCTGCCCCGTCGTGTACACCCAGTCGGGCTGGTGCAGGTCGGAGATCAGCCAGTCGCTCAGGTAGCGGGCGAAGACCACGAACGCGAACATGGAGTAGCCGAAGTCGTACACGGCCCACGCGATCGCCGGGACACCAATCCGATCCGGGGAAGTCGCGTCGCTCACCCGCCCATCATGTCAACCGCGTCCACCCCGAGATAGCATCCCCCTGTGGCACGCGACCCCTTCGACGAGGTGATCCAGCGCACGCTGGCGGAGCTGCCCGCCCCGTTCCGCGACCGGCTCGACAACGTGCAGGTGGCGGTCGAGGACGAGTGGGACGAGGACCCCGACACCTACGGCCTCTACGAGGGCGTGCCGCTCACCGAGCGCGCCGACGCGTTCGACGGGTTCCGGCCCCCCGACCTGGTCCGGATCTTCCGCCGGCCGCTCGAGGAGGACTTCGGGGACCGGCCCGCGGAGCTGGCCCGCCAGGTCCGCGTGACGCTCCTGCACGAGCTCGCGCACCACTTCGGCATCGACGACGCGCGGCTCACCGAGCTCGGCTGGGCGTGATCGCCCAGGTGCGGGGGCCGGCCGGCTGTCCTTGACCGGGCGGGGTGGGCGTCGTACCACGGAGGCACCTCCGACCCGGGACGATGCATGCCGACGACCACCTCCCCTGCCCTCCTGCGACCGCTCGTCACCTGGTTGCTCGTGGGCGCGTGCATCGCCGTGTTCGCCCTCGAGTACCTCGCGGCGTCCGCCAATCCCACGGTCGAGGACCTGATCGGGTTCGGCGGGATGAGCCGCGACCTGATCGGCAACGGCCTGGGCGCATGGCGCATCGTGACGGCCAGCCTCCTGCACGCGAGCCCGGAGCACCTGGTCGGCAACATGGTCTGCACGCTCATCGCCGGCACGCTGCTGGAGCGCCAGCTCGGCCATCGACGCACCGCGCTGCTCATCGTCGGCTCCGGCCTCGCGGCGGCGTGCGCGAGCCTCGCGCTCACGCAGTTCGCCGTGGTCTCGGTCGGCGAATCCGGCATCGCGTTCGGCATCTTCGGCGGCTGCATCGGGCTGGACCCGCGCTGCCGCGGCGTCGCCGCGCGCGTCGCCCTCGGCCTCGCCGCCTTCGGCCTGTTCTCCTCGCTCGGCCCGGGCGTCGACTGGGCCGAGCACATCGGCGGGCTGGCGGGCGGGCTCGTCCTCGGCAACCTCCTGGGCGCGACCCTCCCGGTCCCCGTGCCGGCCCAGGCCAGCGTGGCCGCAGCCGATCCCCGCTTCTCGATCCAGTCGGTCCACGCGTCGGCGACCACGCTGCCGCCCTCGCTGGTGGCCGCCTTCGACCTGGGCGGCTCGCTCGATCCGCGGCTCCGCGAGGCGTGCCTGCGCGCCCGCGTGCAGCGGACGGCCACCGCGCGGCCCCTTTCCTGACCCGGTCTTCCGTGGTACCACGGAAGGATCCACACCGCTCCCCGAGGACGTCGAATGCATCCCGCCAGCCAGTACTTCGCCCAGCACCTGCACTCGCACCCCGTCGATTCGCTGGTCGACGAGCTGCGCCGGGTCGGCTACGACGACCTCACCATCTCGCAGGCGTGGCTCGAGGTCTCCAACGCGCAGACGGCCGCGGTGGCGGCGGACGGCGGATCGTCACGGCCGTGGACACCGCAGGGCGCGATGCCGCTGCAGTCGGCCGTCCAGCAGCACGTGGTCCAGCCCGGCGCGCCGCGTCGGCAGCTCTCCTCCACGCTGATCGTGGCGGGCCTCGTGCTCGTGGTCGCGGTGGTCGGCGGCCTGTTCTTCGTGCGCCAGCACGACACCAACTCCCAGGACGCGCTCAGCACGCGCATCTCCGAGAAGACCGGCATCTCCAAGACGGAGGCCAGCCAGGCGCTCGACTCGCTCGGTGGCGCGACGGTGCAGGGCGACCTGCCGAGCGGGTGGTCCAAGCTCCGCGACGGGCTCTGGGCCAACACCCGCACCGGGTCGAGCGTGAGCGTGATCGTCACCCCGCTGCCGAGCAGCCTCGAGGACGTGACCCTCGACGAGGTCGCGTCGCAGAGCATCGCCGCGGCCAAGCGCGTCAACCCGACGATCGACCTCGGCACGGACGGCTCGGACGGGCACGCGCTCGGCCAGGAGTCGCGGCGCTTCGCGGGCGAGGTCAGCGGGATGCAGGTCACCCAGGACTACGTGCGCGTCGGCAGCGACCTCGCGGTCGTCACCGTCGGCGGCAAGGACCAGGACGCGTTCGACGAGGCGCAGGGCCTGGCCAAGCGGCTGCGACCCACGGCCTGACGCCCGAGGTCAGCCCGCAGGCTCGCGGCACGGCCCGTCGGCCCCCGCCGGGCCGAGGGTGTCGAAGGCGAGTCGACGGAACGCCGCCACCTGGGCAGCCGTCGGCTCCACCCGATCGAGCGCCGGCGCCGCGGCCAATAGCGACGCGCGCAGTGCGCGCACTTGGGCGGGCGTGCCCGCGCACGCCGCCATCGTGAGCAGGTCGTGGTCCTCGATGCCGTCACGCAGCTGCAGCAGCCGCACGCTCGGGATGGGCGTGCCCGGCAGCCCGACGGGGGCGCCCGGGTACAGCAGCACCCCGTCGCCGTTGCCCACGACCTCCGTCTCGTGGTACGTGCCGGGGTCGGTGTAGGGGTCGTCGACCTCCTGCCAGTGCGTGGCCGTCCAGTACATGATGCCGCGCACGTCGCGCTGCCACGCCAGCCAGCCGAGCGCGCGCGGGGTCG
>JAOPYS010000301.1 GCA_025964465.1 Thermoleophilia bacterium | reverse complement strand
CCGATCAGCTTCAACTGACGGCCCGCGCCCTCAGGCGCGGTGGATGACCAGGTACGGGTCGCTGTCGACGAGCTGCAGCTGCACGCGGCCCTCGACGAGGTCGACGAGCTCGAGGCCGAAGGGCTCGCGCCAGCCGCGCAGCAGGAAGGGCTCGGTGGTCTCGGGACGACCGGCGGAAACCCAGGTGATGAGGTCCTCCACGTCGCTGGAGGTGCCGACCAGCTCGCTGGCGATCTCCTCGGCCTCGCAGCGGGCACGCAGCAGCGCGGTCGCCAGGCCCTTGGCGATGGCGGTGCGTCGGCGCACGCCGCGCAGGGGCGCTGGGCCCTCCTCGACCACGGGCTCGCCCTCGCGGCCGCGCTCGACCGCCTCGAGCAGCTCGGTCAGCTCGCGGCCCTTCATCGAGCCGTCGACGCCGCGCACGCTCGAGATCTCCTTCGCCGACCGCGGCTTGCGGCGTGCGATCTCGATGAGCGTCGGATCCTTGGCGATCCACCCGACCGGCAGGTCGCGCGTTCGGGCCAGGCGCTCGCGCCATGCCGCCACCTCGCGCAGCACGGCCAGCTCGGCCGGACCGAGCTTGCCGCGCCGGCCGACCTTGCGCCACGCCTCCTCGGGCTGGGTCACGAAGCGGTCGGCGCCGTCGAAGCGGCGCGCCAGCTCCTCGCGCGCCCACTCCTCGCGCCCACGCTCGCGCATGCGCTCGGTCAGGGTGTCGCTCATCGCGAACAGGTGCTCCACGTCCTCGCCGGCGTAGCGCAGCTGGCGCTCGCCCAGCGGCCGCCGGCTCCAGTCCGTGAACGACTCGCTCGGCTGCACGCGCTGGCGCGTGACCTCGTGCACGAGCTTCTCGTACGCCAGCCCCGCGCTCAGCCCGGTGAACCCTGCGGCGAGCTGCGTGTCGAAGGTGTTGTGGGGGTCGGCGCCATAGCGCTGCGCGAACGCGACCAGGTCGGCGTGGGGCGCGTGCATCACCACCTGCACGTCCGGGTCCGAGACGAGCTGCGCGATGGGATCGAGGTCCACCCCGTCGAGCGGGTCGGCGAGGTAGACGCGGTCCTCGACGTTGAGCTGCGCGAGGCACAGCTGCGGCGAGTAGGTGCGCTCCCACAGGAACTCCGTGTCGAGCCCCACGCGCCCAGCGGCCCGCGCCTGCTCACACAATTCGACCAGCTCGGCCGTCGTATCCACCATCCGGAAATCCACCCGCGCATCCTAGACGGTCAGGCGCGCCGGGACCGTCCGGATCGCGCAGGTTCGGGTTTGCGCGTCTGGCACTCGTGGAATTAGAGTGCCAAGTGAGCTACCTGCTCTCGTACTCCATGACGATGTTGTCGACTACGAAAGGAGGCGCACATGAACACCGTGCGCTGGGACCCCACCCAGGAACTCTCGCTCCCGTCCGACGTGGAGCGGCTCTTCGGCCGGCTGCTCGGCTCGACCGCAACAGCCTCCGCCGCCCCCGCGTGGACGCCGCCGATGGACCTCGCAGAGGAGGGCTCGCACTTCCTCGTGACGATGGACCTGCCCGGCCTCTCGACCGAGGACGTCACCATCGAGGTGCACGACCGCACGCTGCGGATCTCCGGCGAGCGACGGCAGGAGCGAGGTGACGAGCACGCGAGCTACTTCCGTGTCGAGCGCGGCTACGGTGCGTTCGCCCGCACGTTCACCATCCCCAAGGGCACCGACACCGACGCGATCGCGGCGTCCTTCGACCGCGGCGTGCTGACGCTGCGCATCCCCAAGCCCGCGCAGGTCAAGCCGCGCCGCATCGAGATCGGCGAGGTGCCCCTGCGCGAGGTCGAGGGCTCGTCCGAGGAGCGCGGCGTGGGCGCCGCGACCGAGGAGCGGGCCACGGCGACCGCCTGACGGTGCGACGGGGAGGCCGGGCCCCGCTAGAGTCATGCGAGGGGCCCGGCCCTCGCCGTCACACCGATCCCTGTAGCTCAGTGGATAGAGCATTCGCCTCCTAAGCGATGTGCGCAGGTTCGACTCCTGCCAGGGATATCCGCTCCGCCCCGCAACGTCCGCGCTGCGCGCCCCGAAGTACCGGCAGGACGACGGCCGGGGGGCCGTACGCACGGGGGAGCAGGGACATGGCCGGAGCACTGGAGTTCGTGGCGCGCGGAATTCGCGATCCGCAGCTGGTCGTCGGGGCGGGCGCGGGGATGCGCGCCACCGAGGGCCTGCTGCGCGGCGCCACCGAGTCGATGACGCTCGAGGCGTTCCGCATGAGCGACACGCGCATCGTGGAGGCCGTGAGCGATCGGCTCGCCGCGAAGGTCGACGTGCACGTGCTCGCCGACCCGGAGGAGTGGGCGCGCGACGGGATCTCGCGAGCCCGACTCGAGCCCGAGGGCGCGCACTTCGAGCGCTTCGGGAACGTGCCCGACAAGTTGCACTCCAAGTCGGCGGTCGTCGACCACGATCGCGCGGTCATCACCACCAGCGCGTGGGTCGACGCGATGCGCGACGGGTGGGTCGACCTCTCCGTCTTCTTCCGTGGCGATGCCGCGCGCGCGCTCGAGCACCTCACGAAGGTGTCGGGAACGGGGGACAAGGCCGCGATCCGCAGCGCGGCGGTCGAGGCGGCGCGCCACGGCGTGCTGCTCAACGACATCGCCAACGGCGTGGACGTGCTCCACACCCAGCTGCTCACGATGATCAACGGGGCCGAGCGCGACCTGACGGTGGTCACCAAGCGCTACGAGGATCCGGGCATGATGGCCGCCATCGAGGCCGCCCGCGACCGCGGGGTGAAGGTCACGGTGGAGGCGCGCAGCAAGCCGTGGCACGCCAACGTCGTCATCGCGGACGACCAGGCCTACGTCGGCACGGCGCACATCACGAAGCGCTCGATGGTCGGCGGCGGCAGCAACGGGCGTCGCTCGCGCGAGATCGGCGTGCTCATCGACGACGCCGCGACGCTCGCGCAGCTGCGCGAGGCCGTCGCGCCAGGGGCCGCGTTGCCGCGCGGCCCGGTGGCCGAGCGGGTGGCCGGAGCCGTCGACCACGTCGCACCGCGCGGGTCGCGTCGGCGCACCGCCCTCATCGCGGGCGGCGCGGTGGCCGGTGTCGGTGCGGCCGGAGCCGGGGCGCTCTACCTCACGAACCGACGCTGACCGGCGTGGGGCCGTCGCCCTCACCCTCGTTGTCATCGTCGTCGCTGGGCTCGGCCTCGGGATCGACCGGCAGCTTGCCGGGCACCTTCACGAGGTTGGCGTTCTCGGCCGCGGCCGTGGTGGCGTTGCTGGCGATGACGAGGCAGCCGATGCGCCGCCCGCGGTCGCTCGCGCGCACGCGGTAGGTCGTCGTCGCGCGGCTGCCGGGCAGGCGCACGTACGCCTCGTCCGCCAGGCCGATGACCTGGCTCTGGGGGTCGTCCTCGCCGATCGGGCGCACCCACCGGTATGCGACGTGCACGCGTCCGGCTCCCGCCCACTTGCCGGGGGTGCAGCGCAGCACGCCGCCGACCTTCGCCGAGCCGGTCACCTTGGGTCGCACCGCGACCTTCACGGGCGTGGTCGGGCGCACGCCCAGGAAGTCGCGCACTGCTGCCACGCGCGTGTAGACGCCGTACGTGTCGCGGGTGGCGCAGCCCGTGCCGAAGCTGACGATGCCGACGAGGCGGGTCGCCGCGCCGGTGGAGGCCGCCATCGGGCCGCCGCTGTCGCCGTAGCACG
The DNA here is from genome assembly GCA_025964465.1 of Thermoleophilia bacterium. Taxonomy (GTDB): domain Bacteria; phylum Actinomycetota; class Thermoleophilia; order Gaiellales; family SKUG01; genus JAGQUL01. The sequence continues at coordinate 947 of JAOPYS010000301.1, read as the reverse complement.
AGTCGACGCCGTTTGTGGTGGCGTTGTCGTCGTTGAGGTTGGAGGTGTCGAGCGTGCCGGCGCAGAGCATCGTTGCCGGGTCGAAGTCGCGCCCGTAGCCCATCCCGGAGCCGGCACCACCGGCGTCGCACACCGAGTCGGACTGGATCGGCAGCGCGGCTTCCTCGAGCACGTTCGCGGTGCTCTTGCCCGCGCGCGCGTCCTTTGTCGTGGCGCCAGGGTTGGCGGACGGGCGCATCTGCGGCTTGGTCGGCCGGTTGATCGGCGTGTGCTGCGCGCCCGAGAAGAAGAAGCTGTCGTTCGGCAGGAAGGTGAAGCCCCAGCCCGCGATCCACGGGCCGCGGTCGGCGGTCGGCGCGATGCCGGCGCCGTTGCCCCAGATGCCGTCCTCGCCCGGCAGGACCGGGCTCATCGGCACGACGCCGGTCGCCGCGGCAGGCGCGCGGACGAGGCGCAGCAGCGCCACGTCGTAGGCGTTGATCTCCGGGTCGTACTTGGGGTGCACGCGGATCGCCGCGACGTCGATGCGCTCGCCGTCACGCACCGACATGGTGCGTCGCCCCGCCGTGACCTGGAAGAGCGCGGCCGGCTCCGAGCGCGCGTTGTTGTAGCGCGAGAAGCGGGCCCCGTCCTGCAGGATGAGGTACTTGGACGTGTCCACGACGCAGTGCGCGGCTGTGGCCACGAGGTCGGGTGCGATGAAGGTGCCGCCGCAGAACTGCGCCTTGCGCGTGTCGGCCTCGGCCTTGAAGGTGAGTGCCGCGACCGCGTTCCACCGCGAGGTGAAGCCGGCGGCGGAGACCTGTTGCCCGTTGATCACGCGGCTCGTGCTGCGAGCCGGAGCGGAGGATGCCGTCCCCAGTGCGACTGCGGTCGCGATGGTCAGGACGATCGGAGCCACCAGGCGGCGGCGGGTGAAAACGGGCATGTTCCTCCTCGGATACCGA
>JAOPYS010000273.1 GCA_025964465.1 Thermoleophilia bacterium | reverse complement strand
GGCCGCACCCGCACCGCTCGTCGCGACCCCGGCTGCGCCGGCCGTCGCCACCGCCACCCCGCAACGCCTGACCGCCCTCGCGCCCGGCGCGCAGGCCAGCGACGCCGACCTCGTCGAGGCCACGCTCAACAAGCTGCGCACGTCCCCGGCGGGGTCGCAGATCGTCGACCGCCTGCTTGCGGTGGGCGCGAAGATCAACGTCGTGAGCGACGCCGAGATCGAGGCAATGGGCCACGGCAACGCGCACGCGGTGTACGACCCCAAGGTCGACACGATGTTCCTGCGCCGCTCGGACCTCGCGAACTCCTCGAACATCGGGTTCGCCGCGGTCGCCCTCGCGCACGAGGGCACGCACCTGCTCGACGACGTCGGCTCGATCGATGCACCCTTCCTCAACCAGGCGACCCAGCGGGTGCTCGCGGCCGGCGGCCCGAACACCGCTGCCGGCGCCGAGGCGCAGAAGCAGGCCGGCTTCGAGATCACCATGATCAAGGAAGCCCGCGCGTTCACCTTCGCGGGGCAGGTCGCGCGCCAGCTGGGCGTCTCCACCCCGGCCGCCGACCCGACCTCGGTGGCGGCTGCCGGCAACAACGACCAGGCGACGTACGCCAAGGTCTGGCAGTCACTGCTCACATCGTCGTACAACCCGGAGCACCGGGCGGCGGCGGTCGCGAACTTCTAGCGCGCACCCGGCCTCCGCATTCCCGACCAACTTGGTAGGTTTTGCGCGGTGACGCGCATCGACGACATCGAGCTGGTCCGCCGCGACTACAGCGACCCGACCCGGCTGGAGGAGCGGTTCCGCGCCTGGCGCGAGTACCACGACCCCGACATGCTCGCGCTCATCGAGGGCGCCGTGTCCGAGGGCCCGCACGCACAGGTGCTCGAGGTCGGCTGCGGCGACGGACGCTTCTCCGAGCAGCTGCGCGACGACCTGCACACGCGCGTGGTGGCGCTCGACTTCTCACCCGGGATGGCGGCCCAGGCCGCACTGCGCGGGCTCGACGTGCAGATCGGCGACATCCAGTCGATGCCGTGGCCGGACGGGCAGTTCGACGTCGTGGTCGCCAACTGGATGCTGTACCACGTGCCCGACCTGGATCGCGGCCTCGAGGAGATCCACCGCGTGCTGCGCCCGGGCGGACGGCTCGTGGCGAGCACCATGGCCAACGGCCACATGCGCGAGCTGTGGGACCTCGTCGGCGACGGCGAGCACGCCCCCGAGCTCGCGTTCTCCACCGACAACGGCCTCGACGTGCTGCGCCCGCACTTCGACCACGTGGAGCAGCGGTCCATGGCCGGGCACGCGACCTTCCCGTCACACGCGCACGCGGTCGCCCACATCCGCACGACGCTCACGCGCGCGCACCTGGCCGACCAGCTGCCGTACTTCGACGGCCCGCTGAGTGCATCGACCTCCAACTCGATGTTCATCGCCACCCGCGACTGACGGGTCCCCCTGTGCGACCCGGCCGCTGCGTGGTGCAGTGGAGGGTGGAAGGGTGCTGCGCCGACGCCGAACTCGTGCGCGCTCCGATCGCCACGCCGAAGGAACGCGTCCATGGGATGCAGCTGCAGTGGAACGGCCACGACGCCGTCCGTGATGGTGCCCGCGCCAGCCGCGCCGGCGCCGGCCCCGACCGCGCCGACCGCCTCGGTTGCGCCCGCAGGGCCAGCGGCGCCCGTCGGCACGGCGCCCGCGCCGACCGCCGCGACGTACGTCCAGGCGGGTCGCAGCACGACGGGCCTCACGCCGCTGATGCCCGGCCCGCACACCGCGACGCCCGGCCGGCTCGACCTGCTGACACCCGCGGACGCTGGGCTCGTCGACCGCGCGCTCGGGTTCCTGCGCCAGTCACCGACCGGCGCGCCCGTGCTCGAGGCGATGACGCGGTACAGGGTGAAGCTGCAGGTGCTCGACGACGCCAGGTTCGCGGCGCTCGGCCACGACGACGCGGCTGCCTACTACGACACGAGCACCGACACGATGTCCATCCGTCGTTCGTGGCTGCAGGACAAGCCCGAGAAGACCGCGTCGCTCATCGCGCACGAGGGCACGCACGCCGTGGACGACGCCTCGGGCCTGGGCGCCGGGGCGCTGCAGTCGCGCATCGCGCGGATCAAGGCGACGCCCGGGGTCACGCCGGCGCAGGTCGCGCAGCTCACCGACCAGGCCAGCTGGGAGGTCTCCGTGGCGAAGGAGTCGCGTGCGTACCTCGTGCAGGGCCAGGTGCTCCGGGAGCTGCACCAGGACGACCCGACCAAGATGGGCGGCGCCGTGCTCGTCGCAGCGCAGGGCGCGAACGACCACGCGACCTACGACAAGGTCTTCACGACCATCGTCGGCTCGGCGGAGGGCGGCTACAACCCGCAGGGCCGGAAGGCGGCGCCGTTCGCGCTGTGAGGCGCGGGCGCGGCGATAGGGTGGCGGGGTGGCTGAACCACTGACATCCGCCGACGCCCCGCGGCCGCGCATCGGCGTGCTGGCGATGCAGGGTGCGTTCGCCGAGCACGTTCGGGCGCTGGAGGACAGCGGTGCGGACGCCTTCGAGCTGCGCACCGAGGCCGAGCTCGCGGGCGCCGACGGCGTGGTCGTCCCGGGCGGCGAGAGCACGGCGATCCGCAAGGCGCTCGACAGGTGCGGGCTGCTCGAGCCGCTGCGCGACGCGGTGGCCGGCGGGCTGCCGGCGTTCGGCACGTGCGCTGGGATGATCGTGCTCGCGGACACCGCGCCCGATGGCGCGCCCGCGTGCTTCGGGGTGCTCGACGTCGACGTGGAGCGCAACGGGTTCGGGCGCCAGGTGCACTCGGCCGAGCGCACGGTGCTGCTCGACGGCGCGCCGATCCACGCGGTGCTGATCCGCGCGCCGCGCATCACGCGGGTGGGGGAGGGCGTCGAGGTGGTCGGCCGGCTCGACGACGCCGAGGGCGAGCCGGTCGTCGTGCAGCAGGGCGGCACGATCCTTGCCGCGTCCTTCCACCCCGAGCTCACCGACGACCGCACGCTGCACCGCCGGTTCGTCGCGATGGTGCGCGCGGCGGGCTGAACGTTCGAGTGCGAGCGGGTCGGGTATCCTCGCGCGGGCGCCGCGCATCGCGGGGCGCGTATCGCGTTCGAGGGAGGTTGCCGCCATGGCCGGGCACAGCAAGTGGGCGAACATCAAGCACCGCAAGGGGCGCCAGGACGCCAAGCGCGCCGTGCTGTTCTCCAAGCTCGCCCGCGCCATCACGGTGGCCTCCAAGCTCGGCGGCCCCGACCCCGATTCCAACGCGACCCTTGCGCAGGCCATCCAGGCCGCCAAGGACGTGTCCATGCCCAAGGACAACATCGAGCGCGCGGTCGCCAAGGGCGCGGCGACGACCGAGGGCGAGAACTTCGAGAACGTCCTCTACGAGGGGTACGGGCCGGAGGGCATCGCGATCATGGTCGAGTGCCTGACCGACAACCGCAACCGCACGGCCGCCGAGGTGCGCCACGCGTTCTCGCGTTCGGGTGGCTCGCTCGGCACCGACGGCTCGGTCGCCTACATGTTCACGCGCGTCGGCGAGGTGCAGCTGGCGGAGGGCGCGGACGAGGACGAGGCGTTGCTGGCCGCTGCCGATGCCGGCGCCGAGGACATCTCGGGCGAGGACGGCGTGCTCGTCGTGACGTGCGAGCCCGGCGCGATCGCGCCCGTGCGCGCCGCGCTCGAGGAGCACGGGTTCACGGTCGAGCGCTCCGAGAGCGTGCTGCGTCCCGCCAACACGATCGAGCTCGACGCGGACGGCCTGGAGAAGGTCATGCGGCTCATCGACTCGCTCGAGGAGCTCGACGACGTGCAGAAGGTCAGCTCCAATTTCGTGGCGAGCGACGCCACGATGGAAGCCGTCTACGGCGGCTGACGCCTGCCGCGCGTCAGCGCAGCTTCACCGTCATGTCGCGCATGAGCTGGTCGAGCCGTCGCGAGGTGGCGATCTGCTCGGCTGATCCCATCCAGTTGTCACCCGGGTCCCGTCGCGGGAACCCGTGGTCGATGCCGTAATTGCCGAGGCGGGCGTCGAGCCTGCCGTTGTCGATCACGATCGTCTTCTCGTGCCGGAACGGCGCCGACACGACGGGCTGCTCCGAGAGCCCGCGCACCATCGCTGCCTCGCGTGACTCACGCTGGAACGGTGCGATGAACGCGTGGAACGCGCCCACGTCGGCAGCCGGCCGGTGCGAGACCGTGTCGGCGAGGTGCGAGAATTCGGCGCTCACGTTGCGTGCGCCGGTGGCGATGGTGCGGACATCCATGTCGATTCCCCCTGTGCTGTGGCCTCCCGCCCCCCGACGGTCGTACCAGCGAGCGGCGTCGAAACCGCTCCTCCGAACATCGGTCAGCGGGGTGCTCGTGTTCCACGCACGGAGGCAGGGGTGTCCGGCGCACCGTCGAACATGTGTTCGTGAGCCACGCCCCCCTGCGCATCCTCGGCATCGACCCCGGCACGGCCTCGACGGGGTTCGGCATCGTCGACTGCCACGGGCCGCGCATCACGCCCGTCTGGTACGACTGCCTGCGCACGAGCCCGAGCGAGGCGCCGGCCGACCGGCTCGTGCGCATCGCCCGCGCCGTGCGCGAGATCTGCGAACGCATGCAGCCGCAGGCGATGGCGATCGAGGAGCTGTTCTTCGGCGCCAACGCCAAGGCCGCGCTCGCGGTGGGGCAGGCGCGCGGCGTGTGCATGGTGGTGTGCGCCGAGGCGGGCGTGCCGGTGTTCGAGTACACCAACTCCGCCATCAAGATGGCCGTCACCGGGTTCGGGCGGGCCGACAAGCAGCAGGTCATGGAGATGGTGCGCGTGCAGCTGCGCATGACCGAAGTGCCGCGGCCCGACCACGCCGCGGACGCGCTCGCGGTCGCCATCACGCACGGCGGAGCCGCGCCGCTGGTGGTCGCATCGGCGCGCGCCGCCGTCCGCCGCTGACGCTATGCTCGAGGCCGCCGGGCCCATCCCGGCACCGAGCGCACAGCGAAGTCCGGTGAGATCCCGGCGCTGTCCCGCAACTGTGAAGTGAGGCGTCCCGCACGGGCCGCCCCACGAGCCAGGCCGCCTCGTGCGTTCGGTCCCACACACGTGTCTTCGGAGGAAGGACGCAGTGGATGCCTCGCGCAGCCCGCCGCCCCCACCCCTGCGGACGGGAGGTCACACCATGCGCACCACGTCACGCACGCTCGCCATCGTCGCCGCGGCGACCCTCTTCGCAGTCGGCTGCGGAGGATCCGGG
>JAOPYS010000252.1 GCA_025964465.1 Thermoleophilia bacterium | reverse complement strand
GCTGCGGACGCTGCGCGACGCGGTGCTGCGCCTGCGGCTGCCGACGGCGGTGCGCACCGCGGCCGCGCTGGCCGGCGCGGCGCTGCGTCCCTCGAGCGACCCGTGGCGCAACGCCTGGCGCATCGAGCGGCTCGAGCGGCGCGAGGGTGCGACCGCGACGAGCTACTTCCTCGCCGCGCGCGATGCGCCCGAGGACGGCGAGGCCGAGCTCGGGGCGGCGAGCGACCGCTCGGTCGCGGAGCTGCGCCTGCACGACCGCCTCGACGGGGAGGTGCGCGTCGGCCTCCACGGCAGCTACCGGTCCAGCACCCCCGACGGTGACCTCGCGCTGGAGCGCGCGGCGCTCGAGGACGTCGCGGGCCCGCCCGTGCGCGACCACCGCTTCCACTACCTGCGGCACCGAACCGTCGAGGCCTGGCCGCTGCTCGAGCGGGCGGGGCTGACGAGCGACGCGTCGCTCGGCTACGCCGAGCACCCGGGGTTCCGGGCCGGCACGACGCACCCGTTCCGCGCCTGGGACCACGCTGCCGGCGCGCCGCTCGACCTCGTCGTGATCCCGCTCGCGTGCATGGACGCCAGCTTCGACGCCCGCTACCTCGACGTGCGCGGCCGCGCCCGCCGCGCCGCACTCGTCGACGACGTGTTCGACCGCGTGGCCGAGCACGGCGGCGCCGCCAGCCTGCTCGTCCACAACGACCGGCTCTGCAACCTCGCCGATGACGGCTGGACGCGGCTGTACCGCCGCACCCTGCGCCGCGTGGCGCGCTCCGGCGGCGTCGCCTGCACGGCCGCCGAGGCCGCGGCGGCGTACCGCGCGGACCTGCCGGCCCATCGCCGCAGCCGCATCGACGCCTGACCGCGCGTCGCCTGCCTCCCGCGGCGGACTGAACCTGTACCATCCTCAGTGCGCCCGTTCCGAGCCTCCCCGACGAGGAACGCGCACGATTCGGCCTGCCGCGCAGGCCCGCCACGACGCCCGTGGACCGATGTTCCCGCGGGCGTACAACCGACAGCAGCGAGGTCCCCGCCGCCATGACGCTCCCCACCGACGAGACGACCACGATCGTCCACCTCGTCCGCCACGGACAGACCATCCTCAACGTCGACGTGCGCTTCCGCGGCCGCCGCGACGTGCCGCTCAACGACACGGGCCGCCGCGAGGCGATCGCCGCCGGGCACATGCTCAAGGACGCGAACCTCGCCGCCGTGTACTCGAGCCCCCTCGGCCGCGCCTACGAGGTCGGCACCGCCATCGCCGCCGCGTCGGGCCTGCACGAGGTCGTCGGCCTCGACAACCTCGTCAACGTCGACTACGGACGCTGGGAGGGCCTGACCTCCGCCGAGTCGCGTGACGTCGACCCGGTCGCATGGGACAAGTACTGCAACGACCCCGACGCCGCGGCCTGCCCGGGCGGCGAGTCGCTCATCGCCGCCGGCGACCGCGTCGTGCGCGCGCTCAAGGAGATCCACTCCCACCACCCCGGCAAGTCCGTGGCCGCCGTGTCGCACGGCGTGATGCTGCGCCTCGCGGTGCGCCGCATCTGGGGCAACGTGGAGCCCGACTGGCAGTTCAAGATCTCCACCGGCGGCTCGCTGGTGTTCGCCGTCACCGGCGAGGACATCAAGCTGATCTCCGACGTGCCCAGCGAACCCCGTGACGAGGTCGTCGCGACCCACGCATGAGCGGCGCCTCCCGACCCCCGTTCTTCATCGTCGGCAGCGACCGCTCCGGCACCACGATGCTCCGCCTGATCCTGGATCGCGCGGGCCCGTCGATCCCGCCCGAGACGATGTTCATCACGGACTTCGCCGGTGCGTGGCACAAGGGCTCCGGGCTCGAGGACCACGACGCGGCCTGCGAGCTGACCCGCAAGGTCTGGCACCACCCGCGCGTGAACCTGTGGGGCCTCGAGGGCGAGCCCGAGATGCCGCCGAAGGGCCTGTCGCACCGCGAGGCCTTCCGCTGGGCGGTGGAGCAGCCCTTCCTCGCCTACATGCGGCGCGAGGGCAAGGAGTGGTGGGCGGACAAGACCCCGCCGCACATCGACCACATCCCCTTCCTCGCCGACGTCTTCCCGGGCGCGCAGTTCATCGAGCTGGTGCGCGACGGTCGTGACGTGGCGCTGTCGATCATGGGGCTGCCCTTCGGCGGCAACAACGCCTGGGTGACCGGCAAGCGGTGGGCGCACTGCATCCGGGAGGGTGCCAAGGCCCGCGCCGAGCGCCCCGGCGACATGATCATGGTGCGCTACGAGGACCTCGTCCACGAGCCCGAGCGCGAGGTGCGGCGGGTGAGCGAGTTCCTCGGCATCCCGTACGACGAGGACATGCTCCACGTCGAGAAGACCGACATGAGCAAGCTCCAGGCCGACCAGGCGAAGTGGTTCTCCAACCTCTGGGGCGGCATCAACCAGACCGCCGTCGGCAAGTGGCACACCAAGATGTCGCAGGGCGACCAGCGCGTCTTCCTCGCCGCAGCCGGGCCCGAGCTGGCGATGCACGGCTACGACTTCGGCGGGCTCGAGCCCGTCGCGCCGAGCAAGCCCACGGCGACGCGGTGGGAAGTCACCAACTTCGGCCACCGCGTCATCAACATGGTCAAGCTCCGGATCATCACCGAGCGCGGTCGCGAGCTGAAGTGGGTCGTCGCCCGCCGGCTCGCTCGCCGGTAGGCGGACGGGCCCCGGATGCTCATCCGACTGGTCGAGCAGTGCGCCATCCTCCTCGCCGCGGCGGTGCTGCTCGGCGTGCCCGGTGCCGCGCTCGTGTC
>JAOPYS010000251.1 GCA_025964465.1 Thermoleophilia bacterium | reverse complement strand
GGCGGAACGGATTCCGCGATGTCGTCGCGATACGACCACGAGTGCTGGAGCCATGGTGGCACGGGGCCCGGGTGCTCCGCGGGGAGGGGGTACATCCCCGCGGCGCCGGCTCCTCCAGCTGCGTGTGCCTGGTGGTGACGCATGGTGTCGGCTCCTGACGCAACGGGTGCGCGGTGCCTCGACTCACCTCCTGGTTCGTGGATCGAGGTGAGTATTGCCTGCCGGTCCGACCTTGAACCGACGCGAATCCGACGCTCGACCACCCTTGCGCGGGCCGTTGGACCCTGTGGGAGCAAGGTGTGGATTCGCAGGGTTGGTCCGGCGCCCGATGGAGACGCCCGGCGCAACAGGCAGCCCCCCGTTCTCGATGGATCGGCAGGAGGACCTGTGGGACCGGGACGGACGAACGATATTCGAGGGCTGGCTGCGGCCATGCGCCTGACGCTGCTCGCCACGCTGCTGGTGGGGGCCTCGCTGCTCGCATCGGGCTGCGGCGCGAGCGCCGACCCTGCGGCGGCCGACGCGCCCAAGCAGCACGGCGGCACGATCACGGTCGGCATGGACCAGGAGCCGCAGTGCATGAACCGGCTCATCCAGTGTGGCTCGATGACGGCCACCACGATGATCTGGGACTCCATCTTCGACGTGCTCGTGTCGGTCGACGCGAAGGGTGACTACGCACCGTCGCTCGCCGTCGAGGTGCCCACCCGCGAGAACGGCCTGGTCCGCGAGACGCCCGGCGGTGGCATGGACGTGCAGATCGCGATCAAGCCCGCCGCGCACTGGAGCGACAACACGCCGATCACCTGCGAGGACATCCAGTTCACGTTCGACACGCAGATGGACGAGCGCTGGATGGTCATCTCGCGCAAGGGCTGGGACCTGGTCAAGTCGGTCGACTGCCTCGACCAGCGCACGGCGGTGTACCACTTCAAGGAGCGCTACGCGCCCTACCTCGGCATCGCCGGGTCCTACATCCTCCCCAAGCACGTGCTGGACGGCAAGGACTTCAACACCTTCCTCAACGACTCGATCTCGATCGCCAGCGGCCCGTACGAGTTCGACCACTGGGACCGCGCGGTGTCGGTGACGCTCAAGCGCAACCCGCACTACTGGAACAAGGGCGCGGACGACCGCCCGTGGGTCGACCACATCCGCTACGTGTTCGTGGCCGACTCCAACACGCTCAAGATCCAGCTGCGCACCGGCGAGGTCGACGTGATCTCCCCGCCGCCGGACTCGACGCTCAAGGAGGAGCTCAAGACCTTCCCGCGCGCGTCGTTCCAGATCGAGCCGAGCGTCTACTGGGAGCAGATCGCCTTCAACACCGCGAAGGCGCCGACCAACGACGTCAACGTGCGGCAGGCCATCGCCTACTCGATCGACCGCGACGAGATCGCGCGCATCGTCCTCAAGGGCCAGGTCAAGGTGCTCGACTCGACTCTGCTCCCGGCCAAGGAGGAGTACTACATCCCGGCCTGGGCCAAGTACAAGCCCGACGCGAAGCACGCCGCGGCGCTGCTCGAGAAGTCGGGCTGGAAGAAGGACGGCAAGTACTACGCCAAGAACGGCAAGCCGCTGACCGTCGTGTTCAAGTCCACGGCCGGCAACAACCTCCGCCTCAAGGTGGCGCAGCTGCTGCAGCAGCGCCTCAAGGCGAACGGCATCAAGATGGAGATCGCGCTCGAGCCGCCGAACGTGTTCTTCGGCCAGAGCGCGCTGCAGGGTGCGTTCGACATGGCGCTGTGGGCCTGGTCCAGCGGCATCGACCCGTCGCAGCGCACGCTGTTCAGCTGCGACTCGATCCCGACCGAGGCCAACGACTACGAGGGCCAGAACAACTACCGCTACTGCAACGAGCGCGTGACGGAGCTGCTGACCAAGAGTGACGTCACCACGAGCGCCAAGGAGCGGGCCGGCTACGTGCACGAGATCCAGACGCTGATGGCGAAGGACATGCCGATGCTGCCGCTCTTCCAGCGCCCCGAGACACTCGCGTACGCGAACCGGGTGCAGGGCATGGACGACAACCCGCTCGGCGGGTTCGTGTGGAACGTCGCGGACTGGGCGGTGGCGAAATGATCGGGCTCGTCGTACGAAGGTTCCTGGAGGCCATCCCGGCGCTGCTGGTGGTGAGCATCATCATGTTCGGGCTGCTCGCGCTCGGGCCCAACCCGCTCGAGCTGCTCAAGCAGAACCCCAACATCACGAGCAAGGACGTCGCGCGCCTGACGAAGCTCAACGGCTGGGACAAGCCCGTCGCGCAGCAGTACGTGCACTGGGGCTCCAAGTTCATCAAGGGTGACATGGGCGTGTCGACGGTCGACCAGCGCCCCGCGTGGGACAAGATCAAGGAGCGCCTGCCGCTGACGCTGATGCTCACGGGCATGTCGATGGTGCTGTCACTCATGATCGCGCTGCCGATCGGGGCGTACGTCGCGGTACACAAATACAGTCGCGCGGACTACGTGGCGACGCTCTCGACGTTCGCGATGATGGCGTCACCATCGTTCTTCATCGGGCTGCTGCTGCAGCTGTTCGCCCTCAAGCTCCAGGACTGGAACGGCGGCTCGCTCTGGTTCTTCACCGGCGGCGCCCCCATGTGCGTGGGCGGCGGTGGCGGCGGCGGGATGATCCACACGATGGCGTCGTGCGCGGCCACGCCGATCGAGGTGTTCCGACGGCTCGCGCTGCCGGTGTTCGCGCTGTCGATCCTGCAGATCGCCGGGTGGTCGCGGTACATGCGCAGCGAGCTGCTGGGCGTGCTCAACCAGGACTACATCCGCTCGGCCATGGCGAAGGGGCTCAACGGGCGGCTGGTCTTCATGCGCCACGCGGTGCGCAACGCGCTGCTGCCGCTCGTGACGATCGTCGCGCTCGACGTGGCGACGCTGTTCGGCGGGGCCACCATCACGGAGCGCGTCTTCGGGCTGCCCGGGATGGGCAACCTGCTGCTCGATGCGCTCGGCAACAAGGACATCGCGGTGGTGCTGGCCATCGTGATGATCGGCGCCGCGCTGGTGCTGTTCATGAACACGGTCGCCGACGTGCTGTACGGCGTGCTGGATCCCCGAGTGCGAGTTGGCTGACCGATGAGTGCTGCCCACAACACCGCCGGCAACCTCCCGGCCCCCTACCGCGTCGGCAACCGGGGCGCGGCGACCACGCCGGGCCACGCGGCGTCGACACCGTCCGTCACCATCAACGTGCCGGGGCAGAGCGATGCCGCGCAGGGCATCACGGCCCCGCCGCGCACGCAGATGCAGCAGACGTGGGACAGCTTCCGCAGCCACCGCGCGGCCTTCATCGGGTTGTGCGTGCTGCTGACGATGGCCGTGATCTGCACCGTCGGTCCGTTCGTGCTGCAGGACCCCGCCGCCACGGACCTGCCGCGGGCGAGCACGGGGCCGAGCGCGGCGCACCTGTTCGGCACCGACCCGCTCGGGCGCGACGTGCTGTCGCGCCTGGTCAACGCCGGGCGCATCTCGCTGCTGATCGGGTTCTCGGTGGCGTTCGGCGCCGCCGGCATCGGGGCGGCGGTCGGCGTGTGCGCCGGCTACTTCGGTGGCAAGGTCGACAGCGGGCTCATGTGGATCGCCAGCGT
>JAOPYS010000245.1 GCA_025964465.1 Thermoleophilia bacterium | reverse complement strand
GCCCGACCAACCCCCTCGCCGACTACGACGACGCGGGCAACGTCGACTGGGGCACCGTGGGTGCCGCCGGGGCCTTCGGCGCGTGCCTGTCGTCGGTGACCGGCGACGCTGCCACCGGGGTCGACACATGGTCACCGCTCGCCGGCTGCGCACAGACCGACGGGCCCCAGTGGCGCGCGATCCCGGCGACGGGGTCGCCGGCCTCCAAGGTCGCCAAGGCACTCAACCCCGCCGGCACACTCGGCACGGCGCACCTGCGCTTCGGCATTCGCGTACCCGCCACGCAGGCACCCGGCCGGTACACGGCGGGCCTCACGTTCGAGACGCTCGCGCCCTACGCCTGATCGTCGTCCCCGCCGCCACGGCGACCACGCACCGCGCCCACCACCGTCGCGAAGATCGAGAACGCCCCCGTCACGACCAGCCCGGCGGTCGACACGAGTCGCCGCACGTCAGCGAACCACGGCGTCGCGGATCTTCTTGCCCACCGGCGTGACGTGGCGCTGGAACTTCAGCTCGCTGCTCTCGAGGCCAGCGGCCAGGCCGATCAGCTGGCTCATGTGCAGCGTCGGCATCTCGAACTTCTTGCCGGCCTGCTTCTCCGCCTTGCCCTGCCACGCGTCGAGCGACAGGTGGCACAGCGGGCACGGGGTGACGATGCAGTCCGCGCCGCGCTCCTTGGCCTGCTCGAGCGGCTGCGTCACCTCGTTGAGGGCGACGCTCTCGCGCGCGAGCACGATCGGGAACCCGCAGCACTTGAGCTTCGCCGGGTAGTCGATCGGGGTGCCGCCGCACGCCTCGATGATCTTCTCGAGGCTCTGGGGGCTGTCCGGATCCTCGAACCCGAGGATCTTGCTCGGGCGCAGGATCTGGCAGCCGTAGAACGGCGCGACCTTCATGCCCTTGAGCCGGCCGCCCGCGACGCGCTTGAGCGCCTCGTAGCGGTCGCCCGTCGTGATCAGCCACAGGAAGTGCTGCACGTCGACGGTGCCGTTGTACGGCTCCACGCCGGCCTGCTCGAGGTGCCCGTTCACGCGCGCGCGAACTTCCTCGTCCGCCTGCATGCGCTGGTTGGCCTGCCGCAGGTTGAGCGTGCAGACGTTGCAGATCGTCATCAGCGTGTCGACGCCGAGCTGCTCGGCCTGGCTCAGCACGCGCGCGTTCAGGTGGAGGTAGAAGTCGGGCTTCGCCTCGTGGATGTCACCCGCGCCGCAACACGTGGACTTGGGCATGTCGATCAGCTCGAGGTCGAGCTGCGGCGCCAGCGCGCGCGTGGAGGAGTCGAGCTCCTTCGCGCTCAGGCTCGCGAGGCATCCCGCGTAGTACGCAACCTTCTTCATGTCATGCACCCTTCGTGGCGCCCGGGCGTGAGCCGTGGGCGTCGATCTGTGCCGCCTGCTGGGCGGCGTAGTCGGTGGGGACGGGGCCGGAGAGCCCGTGCTCGTGCTCGAGGCCGCCGCTCGCGACGAATCGCTGCACCACGGTCTCCGAGCCGTAGTAGTCGCCGAGGTCGACCTGGTCGGGGGCGTGCTTGCCACCGCCGCTGGTCAGGTCGGCGCTCACCACGGCACCGGTGCGCTCGAAGATCTGCTCCGGCGTGAACTGCGTGCGCACGCCCTGCGCGATGTTCGGGGGCAGCGGCACCGGCGGCTCCTCGAGGTCGCCGCCTCGCCGCTCCGCGGTCTCCTCGCCCTCGAGGATGCGCCACAGCTTGCGCACCTCCTCGAGGCCCTTCTGGCGGTGGAAGATGCCGTGCCACGGCGGCGGCACCTTGCCCTTGCGGCCGAGCTTGATGCCCATGCCCGCCCAGTTGGGGGTGAGCGCCGTCGGGATGCCGAGGGTCAGCGGGATGAGCGCCGTCTCGGACAGGTGGCCGTTGTAGAGGATCTCCGAGCCGGGCACCTCGATGCCGAAGCTGCCGGGCGCGGCGCCCTGCCCCTTGGCCGAGTCGATGAAGACCTTGGCGTGCTTTGCACCGCGGTCGTCGGTCATGCCGTGGTCGAACATCGCCGCGCCGAGCTTGGCGATCGCGTCGCGCGGGTCGACGCCCTTGGGGCAGCGCTCGTTGCAGAAGTAGCAGCGCGTGCAGTCCCACACGCCGTGCTCGCCGTTCATCTGCTCGAGGCGTTCCTTCGTGCGCTTGTCACGCACGTCACCGACGAAGCGGTAGCCCTTGGCGAGCGCGGCCGGCCCGAGGAAGGCGGGGTCCGCCTCCATCGAGTTGCACTCGGAGACGCAGCACCCGCACATGATGCACATGGTCTCCTTGGTGATCTTCTGCTGCTCCTCGGGCGACACGAGGTGCTCGCGCCCGTCGGCCGGGGCCTCGCCGTACGCGGCGCGCGTCAGCCAGGGCGTCATGGCCCGGACCTTGCTCCAGAAGTCCGTCATGTCGGTGACGAGGTCGCGCACGACGGGCATGTTGCCCATAGGTGCGATCACCGGGACGCGGCCCTTGGCCGCGAGGTCCTTCATCGGCGTCTTGCAGGCGAGCACCGCGCGGCCGTCCATGCGCATCCCGCAGCTGCCGCAGATCGCCATGCGGCAGCTCTTGCGGTAGGCGAGGGTGCCGTCCTGGTGGTGCTTGATGGAGTCGAGGCAGTCGAGCAGCGTCGCCTCCTCGAAGGTGTCCACCTCGAAGTCGACGAGCTCGCGCTTCGTCGTGCCGTCGTCGTGGGGCGTCTGGCGCCAGACCTTGAGCTTGACCAGCATGTGGAGAACTCCCCCTAGTACGTACGGATCGCGGGCTGGTAATCGGTGATCGTCACGGGGTGCGTACCCACGTTGATGGTCGCGTCGTCGATCGCGCGGGTCGTGAGCGAGTGGACGAGCCACTTCTCGTCATCGCGCTCCACGAAGTCGAGTCGCGTGTGACCGCCGCGGCTCTCCTCGCGCTCGAGCGCGCAGCGCGTCAGCACGTCGCCCATCTCGAGCAGGTAACCGACCTCGATCGCGTAGGTGAGGTCGTTGTTGAAGTTCGTGCCCTTGTCGTGGACGAGCACGCCCTCGTCGTACGTCCTGCGCAGGCCGGCGATGGTGTCGCGCGCCTCCGTCATCGAGTCGCCCGTGCGGAAGACGCCGCAGTTGGCGTACATCGTCTCGGCCAGCGTCTCGCGCAGCTCGTCGGCGCGCGGGCCCTTCGCGGCGAGCAGGCCCTCCACCTTCGCCTCCGTGCGCGCGATCGACGCGGCCGCGGCAGCCGGGTCGGGCCGGGTCATGCCCTTGACCGTGGCGGCGGCGTGCTCACCGGAGCGGCGACCGAACACGACCGCCTCGAGCAGCGAGTTGCCGCCGAGGCGGTTGGCGCCGTGCACCGAGACGCAGGCCGCCTCGCCCGAGGCCCACAGGCCGGGCAGCGGGGTCTGGCCGTTCACGTCCGTGTGCACGCCACCCATCTGGTAGTGCGCACCGGGGCGGACGGGGATCGGCTCGTCGATCGCGTCGACGCCCGCGTAGTCGAGCGCCAGCTCGCGGCTGCCCGGCAGCGCACGGTTGATGTGCTCGGCGCCGAGGTGGGTGAGGTCGAGCAGCACGCAGCCGTCGACGCCGCGCCCGGACATGATCTCCGTCCACTCCGCGCGGCTCACCACGTCGCGCGACGCGAGCTCCATCGCGTTGGGCGCGTAGTTCTTCATGAAGCGCTCGCCGTCGGCGTTGCGCAGCACGCCGCCCTCGCCGCGGCAGCCCTCGGTGATGAGCACCCCGTTCGCCTTGAGCGTCGTGGGGTGGAACTGCATGAACTCCATGTCCTTGAGCGGCGCGCCGGCGCGGAACGCCATCGCCATGCCGTCACCCGTGCACGCGAAGGCGTTGGTCGTGCCGTGGTACATGCGCCCCATGCCGCCGGTGCAGATCACCGTGGCGTTGCCGAGCACCGTGTGGACGCCGCCGTCCTTGATGTCCCAGCTGGAGACCCCGATGCACTCGCCGTTCGCGTCGAGCACGAGGTCGATCGCGAAGAACTCCTCGTACACCTTCACGCCGTGCTTGAGCAGCTGCTCGTACATGACGTGCAGGAGGACGTGGCCCGTGATGTCGGCCGCGAACGCGGTGCGCGGTCGACCTGCCGCACCGAAGGGGCGCTGGGCGATGCGCCCGTTGGGCAGGCGGCTGAAGAAGCAGCCCATGTTCTCGAGCTCGAGGATGTCGCCGACCGCTGCCTCGCACATGATCCGCGACGCGTCCTGGTCGGCGAGGTAGTCGGAGCCCTTCACCGTGTCGTAGGTGTGGCCCTCGGTGGAGTCGTCGGAGACGTTGCCGAGCGCGACGTTGATGCCGCCCTCCGCCGCGCCCGAGTGCGAACGCACGGGGTGCAGCTTCGTGACGACCGCCACGTCCACCCCGCCACGGGCCGCCTCGACCGCAGCTCGCATGCCGGCGAGGCCGGCGCCGACGATGACGACGTCATGGGATGCGATCACGCGGAGAGCCTCGATTCGGACGGTGGTGCGCCGCGCGGTCGCGGCGGATTCGCTCGCGAACTTAGCATGGGGCGGGTGTGTAAAGGCGCCCTTACCCGCGGTAGCGTCAGGCGGCGGGAGCCGGCGCGGCCGGGTGGTCCGCGCTCGAGTGGTGCACCGTCGGCAGCGTGGGCCGCACCGCGTGCAGGAGCCACTGCGCCGCCTCGGCGCCGTGGGCGTCGTAGTGGTGCGGCACGTACTCGAACTCGCCGGTCTGGCGCCAGCCCTTGATCGCCGTGACGTAGCCGAGCGCCACGTCCGTGCCGAGCCGCGCGAACAGGCTCGGCACGATGTCGTCCGTGTGGCGCCACTCGACGACCCCGGCCTCGCGGGCGGTGGGGGCGAGCAGCTCCACCCCCATGTGCGCGGCCCCGATCGAGGACGGCATGGCGACGAACCCCGGCTTGGCGAACAGGGCGATCCGTGTCACGGCGGCGGCGAGCACGGGGTCCGCGCGCAGCGTGTCGGCGATGAGCCACGCGCCTTGGCTCTCGCCCGTGAGGAGGATGGGGCGTCCCGGGGCCAGGCGGCGCAGCCGGTCGAGCACGAGGGCCAGCGTGTTGGTCGCCGCGCCCGTGCCGATGTGGAAGAACCGCGTGACGACGTCCGTGATGCCGTTCGGGTACGGGATGGAGGCGACGGAGACCGGCCCGTCGGCCGCGGCCACGAACGCCCGCGCGGCGGAGAGCATCGAGGTCTCGTACGTGCCCCCGAGCGTGCCGGGGCAGCACAGCAGGATCGGCCCGCTGCCCTGCAGCAGCACCGCGACGATGCGGTCGGCGATCTCCACCGGTGACATGTCGGCGGGCATGCGCACCTTGGCCTCGGCCGGGCGCGATGCGAGGTCCGGGTCGAGGAGGATGTGCGGGCGGCGCCCGGCGGCGGCGTGCGCGGCGTCCTTCGCCGCCTCGGCCGCGGCGGTGCCGGGCACGGGTTGCACGGCGGGCGGCGGCGCGAGCGGGGCGGCGGCGAGGGCCGGGTGCGCAGAGCGACGGCGCCGCAGCTGCGACGCGGACGCATGCACGACGACGACGGCGTCGACCGACCCCACGGTGTCCCTCCCCCCGGCGACCCGTGCCCGCCCCCGTCCCGGGGCGCGGCGAACGTCGCTGGAGTGCGAGATTACCCGAGCCCTGAGAAACGGAACCGATTGACGCGTCGGTCAATTCACGCGTCTGGGGGCGATGCGAGCCGAATCCTCGACGGGTGGGTAGGGAGGCGGTCGATGGACCTCGCGCTCGCCCTGCTCCTGCTCTGGGGGCTCCTCTTCACTCCGCTCGGCATCGTGCTGCACTGGCTCGTGCTGGGCGAGGGTGCGCGCCTGCGCGCACTGCCGATCGCACCGGTGACCGGCGTGGCCATCGCCGTGGTCGTGCTCGGCGCGCTCGGGCGGCTCGACATCGACGCGGGCGACGAGTGGGTGAAGTGGTCGTTCGTGGGCGCCGCGATCGTGTGCACGCTGGTGATCTGGCGGTGCCGGGTTGCGTGGCGCTCGCGCGAGCTGATCGGCGCCGGCCTCCTGCTGGTGCTCGCTGCCTTGCTGGTCCAGTTGCCCGTCGTCGGCGTCGACGGGGAGGGGCCGCTCGGGTACGGCACGGCCTCCTCGCCCGTGACCGAGGTGGCGGCGATCGACGCCGCGGCGCACGGTCCGGCCGCCAAGCTGGCGGTGGCCCGCCGGGCGCGCGCCGAGGCCGACGACCGGCCGATCGGGTTCGAGCAGTTCGCGGCGCTGACCGTGGCGATCGGACTCGACGACCACCCTGGCACCAACGCCAAGGCCGCGGCCTGGACGGCGTACGGGCTCCACGCCGCCATCACCGGGATGCTCGCAGCCCTCGTGGCCCTGCCGTTGTTCGGGTTCGCGCGCGCGCGCGGAGTGCGGTGGTTCGGGCTCGTGGTGCTCGTGCCGCTCGGCGTGCTGGCCCCGGCCGGGTTCCTCGCGCTCGCCAACGGGTCGGGAGCGGCGGTGGCCAGCGTGCCCTTCACGACCTCGGCCGTGTTCTCGCTCCTCGTGACCCGCCGCGACCGCGGGTGGTGGGCGCTGGTCGTGCTGTTCGGAGCGGCGATCTCCACGAGCGCCGGCCCCCTCGCGCTGCTGCCGCTCGTGGCGATCGGCCTCGCGTGGATGTTCGTGCGCTCCGACACCTACGAGCACCTGTCGCAGCACGACACGCCCGTGTCGAGCCTGCGCACGCTCGTCGTCACCACCATCGCCGCCGCGCTGGGGGTGCTCGCGTCGGTCACGTTGCTGGGGACGGGAGAGCTGCTGGCCTGGTCGCCCCTGCACACGCACCTGCTGGACGCCGCGCGCTCGTGGCCCTTCGGCTGGCTCGACACCGACCTGTCCGCCACGGGCCCCGACGGCCCGCTCGAGACGGCGATCTGGCTCGTTGGACCGGCGCTGGTGGCCGTCGCCGTGATCTACGCGATCGTCCGCAACGAGCGCCGCGAGCTGGGCGTGCTGGTCGGCGCGGTCGGCGCTGCCGTCATCTCGATCGGCATCGGGCTCGTGGACCGCCGCGCCGGCATTCGCCTGCTCGAGTTCACCTTCCTCTCCACCTCGCCCTTCCTCGCCGCGCTGGCGATCCGCGCGGTGTCGCTCGCGCGCGCCCACGGTGACGATCCGCGGGCCAAGAAGGCGGGCGCCGCCGGGCGTCGCGCGCGCTGGGCCGGGGCTGGACCGTCGCTGCTCGTGGTGGCGTTCGTGGTGCTGTCGTTCTCTGCCACGTCGGTGACCGGCACGCGCATGGTGCACGCACCCTCCGTCGACATCGCCCACGCCGCGTCCACGAACGACACGGCGCTCATCGCGGCAGGCGACCCGTGGCTGGAGTTCGTGGTCGACGGCGAGCGCGTCCGTGGTGGGTACGCCGACGCCGACGCGGTGTCGGAGGCCAGCAACGGGCTGGCGCGGCGCCGCGCGCGCACGGAGGGATACGACCGGCTCGTGCTGTCGAGCAGCCCGCTGTCGAGCGACCCCAGCCTGCGCTACCGCGAGTCGTCGGACCTCGACACCTATCAGGTGCGGCTGTTCAAGGACCAGGCGCACGAGCCGGTCGAACGCGATTCGGTCGTCGACGGCGCCTTCGCCCTGCAGCGCGGCCGCTCGCTCGCCGCGGACCGCCCCGGCGCCGAGCAGGACGACGCGAGCACGTCGAAGACGGCCGACCCGGCTGTCGATGCGACCGCGCCCGGCGCGAACGCTGCCGCCGCGAACGCGACCGATGCGACTGCCGCGGATGCGACCGCGACCGACGCGACCGCGGCGGACCCAGCCGCCGCCGCTGCGGACCAGGCCGTCGCAGACGCCACCGACGCCATCCCGTCACCCCTCGCGGTGCTGGTCGCCTCGCGCCACGACCCGGTCGAGGGCACGAGCCCCACCACCCCGCCCGACCGCCCCGCGGGACGGCTGCTGCCCGCCACCGACGTGCCGGGCTGCTCGCCCGGGCCGTCGGACATCGCCGACACCGGCACGTGCGAACCCGCCGCCCCGGTGCGCGGGCCCGGCTGCACGAAGGCGGACATCGCCGCCGTGCGCAGCCCCCTCGACCGCAACCGCCCCAAGGGCGCCCCGGCCGCCGACACCGCGCGCAAGCAGGTGCTCGACCTGGAGCCCGACGATCGCCTCCCGCGCCGCCCGACCCTCGTCGGCGTTCAGTGCTTCGACGTCGAGCTGGACACCGACAGCAGCGTCCTGCTCGTCCACCTGCGCGACGTCGGCCTGATCTTCCCGCCCACGGGCGCGACCGCCGTCGGCAAGCGACACGCGTGGCACACGGAGCACGACGCCGGCCGCTCGGGCGACGACACGGGCGTGGGTGGCGGTGCCCGCCGCGTGACGAGCGAGCTGGGTGCGTCGCTCGAGTACGGCGACGGGCGGCTCGACGAGGCCTACGACCTCACGCTCGAGGGCGACTTCGGCGCAGGGGTCGAGGTCGCGACGTCGCTGCAGCGCCAGGTCGGTCTGGCCGACGACGCCGACCGCCTGCCGCCCACGGCGATCCGCACAGTGCGCGGCTCGGCCGACGGGTTCAGCGAGATCATCCGCGGCACCACCCTCAGCGGCGTGTTGACGGCCACCAACGACGCCGGCACCGACGTGCGCCTCGGCCGGCTCTTCGCCCGCCCGCGCGACCTGCCGCCGAGCTGTGACGTGCCGATCGCCCTCGCCACCGGCGAGCAGCGGGAGATCCGCACGAGCATCCGCGACCTCGCCGGCGGCGCGCCCGTGATCCGTCCGGGCCTGAGCGTGTCGGTCGTCGGCGTCCGCGGCTCGGGCGGCAGTCGCACCGCGCGCGTCGCGGTGGGCACGTACCTCACCAAGGACGGGCTGCCTCGCTACACGCTCGTGGACTGGACCGAGCAGTTCGAGGAGGAGCTGCAGGTCGACGGGTGCGACGGCCTGACCTACACGGAGACCGGCGCCACGCCGTCGGGAGGCGTGCCGCAGGCCACGGACGTCACCGGCATGCTCGGTGCCGCGGCCGACAAGGTCGTGCGCTGATCGGCTTGCAGGGCGGGGTGCCCGACCCGGCTCGATGACGCTCGGTACACTGCTGGTCCCCCGAATGGAAGGACCCCCGCATGCCCGCGTCGTCGGCCGTCGACCACTCCCGCCACACCTCCCACGCCCGTCTCGCGTCGTGGGTCGAGCAGGTCGCGGAGCTCACGAAGCCCGATGACATCGTGTGGTGTGACGGGTCCGATGCCGAGTACGCCCAGCTGGCCGAGCTGCTGGTCGCCAAGGGGACCTTCACCAAGCTGGACGAGGCCAAGCGCCCCGGCAGCTACCTCGCGCTCTCCGATCCCGACGACGTCGCGCGCGTGGAGAAGCAGACCTACATCTGCTCCGAGTCCGAGCGCGACGCGGGCCCGACCAACAACTGGCGCGACCCCGCGGAGATGCGCGAGACGCTCGACGGCGTGTTCGCCGGCGCGATGCGCGGCCGCACCATGTACGTCGTGCCGTTCATCATGGGCCCGGCCGGGTCGGACAAGAGTTACGTCGGCGTGGAGCTGACCGACTCGCCCTACGTCGTCGCGTCGATGCGCATCATGACCCGCATGGGCTCGGTCGCCCTCGACCAGCTCGGCGCCGACGGCGCCTTCGTGCCGTGCGTGCACTCGGTGGGCGCGCCGCTCGAGGACGCCGCCGACGACGTGGCGTGGCCCTGCAACGCGGACACGAAGTACATCGTGCACTTCCCCGAGACGCGCGAGATCTGGAGCTACGGCTCGGGCTACGGCGGCAACGCGCTGCTCGGCAAGAAGTGCTTCGCGCTGCGCATCGCATCGGTGATGGCGCGCGACGAGGGCTGGCTCGCCGAGCACATGCTCATCCTCAAGCTGACGTCGCCCGCGGGCGCCGTGAAGCACCTCGCCGCGGCGTTCCCCAGCGCCTGCGGCAAGACCAACCTCGCCATGCTCGAGCCGACGCTGCCGGGCTGGACCGTCGAGACGGTCGGCGACGACATCGCCTGGATGAAGTTCGACGCGCAGGGCCAGCTCCGCGCCATCAATCCGGAGGCCGGCTTCTTCGGCGTCGCGCCCGGCACGAGCTACGAGACCAACCGCAACGCGATGCGCGCGATCGAGCGCAACACCGTGTTCACCAACGTCGCGCTCGCCGACGGCGACGTGTGGTGGGAGGGCATGACCGCCACCCCGCCGGCGCACGCCATCGACTGGCGCGGCCGCGAGTGGACGCCCGAGTCGGGCACGCCCTCCTCGCACCCCAATGCGCGCTTCGCGGTGCCGGCGTCGCAGGCTCCCTGCATCGCCGATTCGTGGGAGGACCCGGACGGCGTGGTCATCGACGCGATCATCCTCGGTGGTCGCCGCGCCTCGGTCGTGCCGCTCGTGCGCGAGTCGCTGGGCTGGGAGCACGGCGTCTTCATGGGCGCGACGATGAGCTCGGAGCAGACCGCCGCGGCCGAGGGCGCCGTCGGCGCGCTGCGCTTCGACCCCTTCGCGATGCTGCCCTTCTGCGGCTACCACGTCGCCGACTACTTCGCCCACTGGCTCTCCATGGGGGAGCGGGCCGGCGCGACGCTGCCGCGGCTGTTCTACGTCAACTGGTTCCGCAAGGACGAGCAGGGCTCGTTCATGTGGCCGGGGTTCGGCGAGAACTCGCGCGTGCTCGAGTGGATCGTGCGCCGCTGCGACGGCGAGGTCGAGGCCGTGGAGACGCCGCTCGGGCTGCTCGCGCGCCCCGAGGACCTCGACACGACCGGCCTGGACCTCGACCCCGCCACGCTGGAGCGCCTGCTGTCGGTGGACCTCGCCGCGGTGGCGAAGGAGCTGCCGCAGGTGCGCACCTACCTCGAGGGCATCGACCACCTCCCGGCCCCCGTCATGGCCCAGCTGGAGCTGCTCGAAGCCGCGGTCGCCTCCGCCTGACCCAGCTCTGAGCGCAGAGGGTGCTCAGGGGAAGAAGTTGGGGCCCGCCACCGAAGTGACGGACCCCAACGCCCCTTTGCCCCCAAAGGATGCAGGTCGGCTGCCTGTGTGGCGCGCTGGTTGCCCGACCGAACGCGCCGGCGATGCCGCCTGACCCCAAGTTCGCCGCCGCGCGGGCACTTCCTTCCCACCGCAGGAGCAATGTGCCGAAAGCTGCGAGGTGCGGCCGTCGAAGGGGCGTTCGCGCGTGCAACACGGGGGGTTGGCAGCGCGAGGAAGTGGTGGGCACTGCCTCGCAGCATGTGGGTGCGGCGGACGGCAACCAGCCTGGTTCGGGACGGATATCGACGGCACGGTGTGGACCCTCGGGGTACACCGGGTCGAAAGGACATCGCGATGGGACGATCGCTCAGGTCAGGCAAGCAGGCGCACGCCTCCGGCACCGCTGCGGAAGAGCAGCCGTGGTGGGAGGGCGTGGCCGGCAATGCGCGGGCACATGGCGCGCTGCCGTACGTCGTGGAGGGCTTCCAGGAGATCTCCGACGCGGTGCGGCGCGGACACGCCGTGCTCGTGCGGCGCGAGCAGGTGGAGGTCAGCGAGGGCATGACCGTCTTCGCGGACGGCGCCACCCCCGTGACCGGCGCGTTCTCCCCGATCTCCGAACGCACGAAGGCGGCACCCCCCATCGTCGCCATCCTGCGGTTCGACGTGTCGACGGCACGCTTCGTGCTGCAGGACGCGGGCACGCCGGCGGGTGCGGTGCAGCTCACCCCCCGGCGTCTCGCCCGCTACCTCGACGCCCCCGACCGCTCGGTCGGCGTCGCCCTCGGCGCCTGAC
>JAOPYS010000240.1 GCA_025964465.1 Thermoleophilia bacterium | reverse complement strand
TGACCGCGCCCGCGCCGCTGACCGACGGGACGTTGAACGAGAACGCCTGCGGCCCGCCGATCTGCGGGGTGCCGAGCCGGCTGTAGAGGATCCGCAGCAGGGCGGTCGCGTCGGTGACCGTCCCGACGGTCGACCGCGGGTCGCTGCCGAGGCGCCGCTGGTCGACGAGGATCGCCGTGGTGAGGCCGTCGAGCAGGTCGACGTCGGGGCGCCCGAGCGACGGCATGAACCCCTGCACGAACGCGCTGTAGGTCTCGTTGATGAGGCGCTGCGACTCCGCGGCGATCGTCCCGAACACGAGCGAGCTCTTGCCCGAGCCCGACACGCCGGTGAAGACGACGAGCTGCCGCTTGGGCACGTCGAGCGAGACCTCACGCAGGTTGTTGGCGCGGGCGCCGCGCACGGTGATGCGGTCCGGGTGCATGCGTGGTCTTGCCCGGGCTACCGGAGGATAGGCGCGCCGACCTCGGTAGGATCCGGGCATGCCTTCCTCCCCCGCGCAGCTGGACGCCTCCCCCCAGACCCACGCAGACCTCGCCGTGACGCCCGCCGAGCACTGGCCGTTCTACGCCGAGGACGAGGTCCAGGGCGTGGTCGACACGCTGCGCTCGGGCAAGGTCAACCAGATGACGGGCGACCGCGTGTTCGCCTTCCAGCGCGCATACGACGAGTTCCTCGGCACGGGGCGCTCGATCGCCCTGGCCAACGGGTCGCTGGCGCTCGAGCTGGCCCTGCGCGCGTTCGGCGTCGGGCCGGGTGACGAGGTCGTCGTCACGCCGCGCACCTTCGTCGCGTCGGCGTTCTGCGCGATGCTCGTGGGCGCGACGCCCGTGTTCGCGGACGTCGACCCCGACAGCGGCAACGTCACGCCCGAGACGATCGCGGCGGTCATCACGCCGCGCACGAAGGTGATCATCCCGGTGCACCTCGCGGGTTGGCCGTGTGACATGCCCGGCATCATGGCGCTCGCGAAGGAGCACGGCGTGCTCGTGATCGAGGACTGCGCGCAGGCGCACGGCGCCGAGGTCGACGGTACGCCCGTGGGCGCCTTCGGCGACGCGGCGGCGTTCTCGTTCTGCCAGGACAAGATCATGACGACGGGCGGTGAGGGCGGGCTCGTGACCTTCCGCGACGAGGCCGCGCACGACTGGGCCTGGTCGTTCAAGGACCACGGCAAGAACTTGCACACGTACTTCGCGCCGCCGACCAAGCCCGGGTTCCGCTGGGTGCACGACGGCGTCGGGACGAACTGGCGCATGCTCGAGACCTCCGCGGTGATCGGCATCGCGCAGCTGGCCAAGCTGCCGGAGTGGCGCCGCCAGCGCGCCGAGCGCGCTGGGATCTGGGCCGAGGCCCTCGCCGGCATCGACGGGCTGCGCGTGCCGCAGCCGCCGCCCGGCGCAACCAGCGCGCACTACAAGTTCTATGCGTACGTCGACCGGGCTGAGGGGGCCGAGGAGCTGCGCGACCTGATCCTCGCGAAGGCCACGGCCCTCGGGATCCGGGCGTTCTCGGGCTCGTGCTCGGAGGTCTACCTGGAGGCCGCCTTCCGCGACCTGGGCGTCGAGCGCCTCCCCGTCGCACGGGCCCTTGGGGAGACGAGCCTCATGTTCGAGGTGCACCCGACCCTGGACCTCGACCGCCTGCGGGCACGCGCCACAGCCGTGGCCGAGGTGGCGCGCGAGGTGCTGGCATGAGCCCCGCCGCCCGCCACCGCCCCGCGCCCCGTCACCGCCCGGCGCCCCGCCGTCGCTCGAGCCGCGTCGTCACGCTGATGGTCGTGGTCGTGGCGATCGCGGCTGCTGCCGCGGTGATCGCCTGGGCGTGGCCGCACACGCGCTCCATCGAGCCGCCGACCGAACACGCATCGATGCGCATGGACATGGGCTCCACCACGGAGCCGGCCGCGCAGCGCGACGCCGAGCCCGCAGCCGCGCCCGGCGACGACCCGCTCCCGCGTGGCACGGGGACGCCCGCACTGCTGCCCGGCATGCCGCCGCCGCTCGACCCGACCGACGTGTACGCCGCCGACCGCCCCGACCAGCTGTCGCCGGTGGTCGCGAAGTTCAAGCGCTACGTGTACGTGCCGAACAGCGACAGCGACTCGGTCGACGTCATCGACCAGGCAACGCGCCGCATCGTGTCCCACACCCCCGTCGGCGACGAGCCGCAGCACGTCGTCCCGAGCTGGGACCTCAAGACGCTGTGGGTGACGAGCGACCGTTCCAACACCCTCACGGCGATCGATCCGCGCACGGGCCGCGCGGGGCGCACCTATCCCGTCGACGACCCCTACAACCTCTACTTCACGCCCGACGGCAAGCACGCGGTCGTGGTGGCCGAGCGGCTGCGCCGGCTCGACTTCCGAGACCCCCACACGATGCGCCTGCAGCGCAGCGTGCACGTGGAGTGCGCCGGCATCGACCACATCGACTTCACCGCCGACGGTCGCTGGATGCTCGCGAGCTGCGAGTTCGCCGGCAAGATGGCAGTGCTCGACGTCGCGCGCGAGCGGCTCGTGGGCACGATCTCGCTGCCCGGCGCCTCGGGTGGCCACATGAACTCGCTCGGCTCGGGCCAGGGGCGGCTCGTGCGCACGACGACCGGCAACGGCACGCCCGCGGGCAGCGGCATGCCGCAGGACGTGAAACTCTCGCCGGACGGTCGCACCTTCTACGTCGCGGACATGGACTCGAACGGCGTGTGGAGCATCGATGCCAGGACGTGGCGCCTGCGCGGCTACCTCGACACGGGCGCCGGCACGCACGGCCTCTACGTGAGCCGTGACTCGAAGGTCGTGTACGTCAGCAACCGCGGCGAGGGATCGATCACGCTCCTGCGCGCCAACGCGGGCACGATCATCCGCAAGTGGCGCATCCCCGGTGGCGGCAGCCCCGACATGGGCGGCCTCTCGGCCAACGGCAAGGTGTTCTGGCTGAGCGGGCGCTACAACGGCGAGGTGTACGCGATCTCCACGATCGACGG
>JAOPYS010000466.1 GCA_025964465.1 Thermoleophilia bacterium | reverse complement strand
TCAGGCACGCGTACTCGTTCTGAAAATCATACTAGATGACCGACAGATTGGCATATGTCGGCATCGCCCCCGGCGCCGCCGTAAAAAAGAAGGTCCCATAGTGGTACAAACGGCCTTTGTCTGGCCCGGGCCGGCCCGCGTACCCAAGAATGAATCGAGGATCGTACTTGTTGTGCGCGAGTGTGCACCCCTGCGTGCTCACTCCCACCCAACGCCATGGGATTGAGTGCGCTGGTCGCACACCAGCCCCTTGGGGCACTACACGGGGTAGATCATGGAACGTTCCACCGATGAGGTATCCGAGCGCCGTGCGCTGCGCGCCGCCTCGATCGCCTACCACGAGGCCACGCTGCGGTACGAGCAGCTGATGCGCCATCGCCTCATGAATCCGCTCACGGTCATCGCGGGCATGGCAGACACGCTCTGCCGCGTCCCGGACCTGCACCCCTCCGACGTCCAGAGCATGCACGAGGCGATCCTGATCCAGGCACAGGTCCTGGTCTCCGCCTCCACCGAACCTCGGGCCCTCGACGACGTGGAAGCCTGTGTCGACCCGTGGCCATGCACGATCGCCCGCCGGTCGACGCGACGCATGGTGGGGGTTCCGTCGTGATCGCCGGCCTGCATCGTTCGCCCGAGATGGACAGGCTCACCGAGCTGCACCGACGCCTCCACGACGGCGTGCTGCAGCTGCTCGAGTTCATGTCGACCGGCGGCCTCGGGACCATCGACGCCGCGACGGAGTACCGACGCCTCGCGTCGAGTGCCGCTGCCGACCTGCGCGCGGTGATCGAGCAGCCCGCCGGATCGTTCGACGCTGCGTTCCCCGTCGCCCTCCAGCGCGTGGTCGACCGCGTGCCGCACAAGGGCCCCGACATGGAGTTGCGCCTCGAGGTCTGCGCCGGCTGCACCAGCGTCGACGCCGACGAGGTGCAGCCCCTGTTGCTCGCCACGGGCGAGGCGGTGCTGAACGCGGTCCGCCACTCCGGTGGGAACCGCATCTTCGTGTCCTGCACGCGCGCGGACGAGACGCTCAACGTCGACGTCCTCGACAACGGCGTCGGCCTCCCTGAGGGATACCGACCCGGGTTCGGCGTGAGCAGCAGCATCGTGGGACGCATCACGGAAGCCGGCGGGTGCGCCCGCATCAGCAACCGGCGGGTCCGAGGCGCGCACGTGCACCTCGAGCTTCCCTTGGCTGCACGCCCCGAGCTGCAACGGCGGTCATCATGATCCGCACCATGGTGGTCGAGGACTTCCCGATCTTCCGCGCAGCCATTTCGCGTGCGCTGCAGCTCGACCAGCGGATCGACCTCGTGGGGGCGTACCCGACTGCCCGTGGGCTCCTCGACGCGATCGTGATGGACCAGGTCCAGGCCCTGCTGCTGGACCTGCACCTGCCGGACATGGAGGGCACGACCCTCATCGAACGCGTGCGGCAGGTCAGCCCACAGACGCGGATCGTCGTGTTCACCGCGAGCGAGCAGCCCCGCCAGGTGCGGGCTGCGCTCGCCGCCGGGGCGCACGGTTACGTGGTCAAGCGCCAGGAGTCGGAACAGATCATCGACGCCCTGATCGCCGTGTGCGCCGGGGGCACGGTGCTCGCGCCACAGGTCGCAGCGTCGCTGCTGTCGCTGCGCATGGGCGGCACCGCCGGGGAGGTCGGCAACGGCATCGACGAGCTGCGCCCGTCGGACCTCCAGATCCTGAGCCGACTCGTCGACGGCGAGACGGACGCGCAGATCGCCGGGGCGCTCTACGTCTCCACGCGCACGGTCCAGAACCACCTCGCGCGCATCAGGTCCATGGCAGGCGTGGTGCGTCGTCCGGAGCTGGCGCGGTGGGCGATCGAACACGCCCTCGTCTGATCCGCGAGCTACGCGGGCCGTGACCACCCGGTCCGGGCCGTACCGCACCACCTCGGCGTGCACCTCGCCCGCCACCACACAGCCCACCTGGCGTCG
Organism: Thermoleophilia bacterium; assembly: GCA_025964465.1. Classification (GTDB taxonomy): domain Bacteria; phylum Actinomycetota; class Thermoleophilia; order Gaiellales; family SKUG01; genus JAGQUL01. The sequence continues at coordinate 1,994 of JAOPYS010000466.1, read as the reverse complement.
ACGCCAGGTGGGCTGTGCTGCATCTGTGCATGCGCGACCTGCGAGGGACCCCATGAGGTGCTGCCGAGCTGCGACGGTCCCGGTGCGGAGCCGTGTCCGCGCGCCGTGCCATTCCTCAGACGGCTCCTGCTCCCCGCGACACGTGGTGCGCGATCGCGCACCGACCGCTGCTGGTCCCGGCATGCCCGGTGCGTGTCATCGCCGGGCCTGCCCGAGCCGTCGACGCGCTCCGTGGAAGCTGCGGCGCCGGCGGCAGAAGCTTCCTGTCGTCGGCGATCGCCGATGACTGACAACAGATCTGCCCCCCCTGAGGGGCGAAGGGAATACAAGACCATGGCAAAGCGCAACATGAAGATCCGCATGCTGGTGGCGACGATGTCTGTCGCTGGCGTGGCGGCCTTCGCTCCGACGGACGGGCTCGCGGCTACGAACGCGACAGGTACGTCGGGCGACACGGTCGCCGGATCCACCACCACTTCAGGCAACGTCACCTCCATCGGGGGCGGCACGAGCAGCGGGGGTGGAGCAACCCAGGCCAGCGGGGCGGTCCAATCCGGCGCGACCGGTTCGGTCGACATCTCCGCCGAGGTCGACAACCACGCGACCACCGGCTCGACCGGCTCCACGGGATCCGGTGGGGGTGCCACGTCCGCCAACCACGCGAACACGGGCAACATCGTGATCTCGGGTGGCTCGGGCAGCACTGGGCACAACACGACCAACGCGACCGGAGCCGCCGTCGGTGCGCACTCCGTCGCGTCGGTGAACGCCGCCACCAGCTCGGGGGCCAGCGGGTCCACGGGCAACACCGTCGACAGCGGCTCGGCCGCGATCCACTCGACGACCACGGGTGGCAACTCGGGCGCCTCGGGTGCGTCCGGGCCAGCGACCGCGAGCGGTGGCGACGCCACTGCCGCCGGGCACTCCGGCGACTCGATCGCACACGGCACCGTCGAATCCGGCAACGTCGTGTCCATCGATGCCGGGGGCACCGGGAGCGGTGCTGGTACCACTGCCGTCTCCAACGTCGCGTCGGGTGACACCGGCGAGGTCGACGTCTCGGCCGAGATCGACAACGACGCGTCGAGCGGCTCCACCGGCGACACCGGCAACGGTGGCGACTCCAACAGCGAGAACGGCGCGAACACCGGTAACTTCGTGCTGAGCGGTCCGAGTGGCTCCACCGGGTACAACGAGACCGATGCGGCGACCTATGCGGTCGGTTCGGGCGATGGCGATGACGAGGACGGCGCGGCGTTGAGCGCGGCGACCCTCAACGCCTCCACCTCGAGCGGCGCGTCGGGCAGCACCGGCAACAGGGTCGACAGCGGCAACATCGACCTGCACTCCGACACGCACGGTGGCAACTCCGGCGCATCCGGTGCCTCGGGTGCGGCGCATGCTGGTGGGGGCAACGCGAACGCGTCCGGCTTCTCCGGCGACTCGATCGCGAGCGGCACGGTGGAGTCGGGTGACGTCACCACGATCGGCGGCTCCGGCTCCGACGACGAGGACGAGTTCCTCAGCTTCGACCTGGGTGATGCGTCGACCTCCGCGGTCGGCAGCGTCACGTCCGGCAACACCGGCGACGTCGACATCGACGCCGACATCGACAACGATGCCGACAGCGGTGACACGGGCTACACCGGCGACGGTGGCAGCGCGTACAGCGAGAACTACGCCAACACCGGCAACCTCGTGCTGAGCGGCGGAAGCGGCTCGACCGGCGGCAACGAGACGGAAGCGACGTCGGCGGCGATCGGCGGCGGGGACGACGAGGGTGCATCGCTCGCCGCGGCGACGATGAACGCATCGACCTCGAGCGGCGCATCGGGCAGTACCGGCAACATGGTCGACAGCGGCAACATCGACCTGGCCTCGGACACGCGGGGCGGCAACTCCGGCGCGTCCGGTGCCTCGGGTGCAGCGCACGCCGGTGGAGGCGACGCCAACGCGTCCGGCTTCTCCGGCGACTCGATCGCCAGCAGCACGGT
>JAOPYS010000206.1 GCA_025964465.1 Thermoleophilia bacterium | reverse complement strand
CCGTCGAACGCCGGGCCCCAGCCGGGGTGGCGCCGCGCCGGGGTGCTGCTGCACGTGACGAGCCTGCCCGGCCCCGACGGGGTGGGCGACCTGGGGGCGTCGTCGCGACGCTTCGTCGAGTGGCTCGCGCGCGCCGGGCAGCGGGTGTGGCAGGTGCTGCCGCTGCACCCGCCGGCAAACTCGGCCTGGAGCCCCTACGACACGTCGAGTGCGTTCGCGGGCAACCCGATGCTCGTGTGCCTCGACGACCTCGTCGACCTGGGCCTGCTGCCCGACACGCTCCCCGCGATCCGGGCGTCGGTTGGCGCGTCGCGCGAGCAGGACGGGGGCGGGATGGTCGCGGGCCGCGCCGGCGGTGACGACCACATGGCCCGCGTGGCGCGGTGGAAGCTGCCGATGGTGCGCCAGGCGGCGCGGCAACTGCTCTCGCTGCCGCCGGGGCACGAGCTGATGCGCAGGTTCCTCGGCTTCTGCGAGCGCGAGGCGTGGTGGCTCGCCGACCACGTCGCCTTCACCGCGACGCGCGACCAGTACCCCGGTGTGGCGCGCGCGGACTGGCCCGTCGAGGATCGCGTGCGGCGCCTCGGCGCGCACCGCGCCCGGTCGCTCGACATCGGCGCGACGCACCAGCACCCCGAGGCCGCGGTGCAGTTCCTGTTCGACGAGCAGCTGCGGCGCCTGCACGCGCACGCCCGCCTGCACGACGTGTGGCTGATGGGGGACGCGCCGATCTACGTCGGCGACGACAGCGCCGACGTGTGGGCGCACCCGGAGCTGTTCCTGCTCGACGGCGAGCAGCGTGCGCGCGTCCAGACGGGCGCCCCGCCGGACGCGCTCGACCCGGGCGGGCAGGTGTGGCCGATGCCGGCGTACGACTGGGCAGCCAACGCGGCGAGCGGCTACGAGTGGTGGATCCGCCGGCTGCGGCACGAGTTCAGCGTGGCCGACGTGCTGCGCATCGACCACTTCCGCGGCTTCGCCGACTGGTGGTCGGTGCCGCCGCGCGCGGCGTACGGCGAGCAGGGGTGGTGGGAGCCGGGCCCGGGCGCCGCGTTCTTCGAGGCGGTCGACCGCGCGCTCGGCGAGGTGCAGATGGTGGTCGAGGACCTCGGCGTGCGCACTGAAGCGCTCGAACAGCTCTGCGCCGCGACCGGCCTGCCGCCCATGCGCGTGCTGGTGCAGGGGTTCGGCGAAGGGGGCGCGAGCGCGCACCTGCCCACGGCGTGGTCGGGCAACGAGGCGGCGTACACCGCGACACACGACTTCGACACGGTGCGCGGCTGGGCGACGGCGGCGATGGACGCCGCACGGGACCACCCGAGCGACGAGCGACTGTCGTTCGCGCTGCGCTTCACCGGCGCACGCGAGCCGCGCGAACTCCCCCGCGCCTCGATCGAGGCGGTCATGCGATCGTCCGCGCGCTATGCGATGGTGCCGCTGCAGGACTGGCTCGGCCTGGGCAGCGAATCGCGGATGAACGTGCCCGGCACGGCGATCGGCAACTGGCGATGGACGGCTCCGGCGGGTGCGTTCACCGACGCGCTCGCGGACGAGCTGCTCGCGGTGTCGCGCCGCACGGGTCGCAACGGAGGGGTGTGACGTGTCGTTGACGGAAGTGGCCCCGTGGATCGCGGCGGCGGTCGGGTTGGTGGCAGCCGCAGCGGTCGGCTGGTGGGCCTGGCAGGCGTGGTGCGACTACCGACGCGTGCAGCGCACGCGCGAGGCGGCGCTGGCGCTGCTCGACGTGCACCGCGACCGCCTCGACGCGGCGATGGCGCTGGCCGGCGAGCGCTCCGGCACGATCGCCGACGACGGCGAGGCGCTCGCTGCCTCGATCGCCGAGCTCCGAGGGGACGTCGACGGTCTGCGCTGGCTGCTCGAGCGCGTGCCCGAGGCGCGCGCGACGCTGCGCCGCGAGGTGCTCGACACGTTGCTGCCGACCGATGCCTGACACCGTCCGCATCGCCGCGGTCGACATGGGCTCGAACACCACGCGCCTGGTGGTGGCCGACGTGCACCGCGCCGACGACGGGACGCTCACCCACGACGTGGTGCTGCGCCGGTCGACCGTGACGCGGCTCGCCGAGGGCGTGGACCGTCGCGGCATCCTGCTGCCCGAGCCGATCACGCGCGTGCGCAACGCGCTCGTGGAGTTCCGGCGCCTCGCACGCGAGCACGGCGCCGTGTTCGTGCTGGCCACTGCCACCAGCGCCGTGCGCGACGCCGACAACGGCGAGGCGTTCCTCGGGGAGGTCGAGCACGGATTCGGCTTCCGCGCGCAGCTGCTCGACGGCACCGAGGAGGCCGAGGCGACGTGGGCGGGCGTGACGAGCGACCCGGCCACCGCAGCGCGGGCCGCGGTCGCGCACGGCCTGCTCGTCGACGTCGGCGGCGGCAGCACCGAGGTCGTCCTCACCGAGCACGGGCGCATCACGGACCGTCACTCGTTCCAGCTCGGCAGCGTGCGGCTCACGGAGCGCTTCCTCGCCGATGCCGGCGACCCGCCGAGCGCCGACGCGATCGAGGCGGCGCGCGCCAGCGTCCGAGCCGAGCTCGTCGACCGCTTCGAGCATCCCGGCGCCGTGGAACTGCCGATCGCGGTGGCGGGCACCGCGACGACGGTGAGCGCGATCCTGGTCGGCCGCGCCGAGTACGCACCCGAGCTGGTGCACGGCTACCGCTTCACGGCGGCGCAGCTCGAGGACGTGATCGCCCGACTCGCGGGCATGCCGCTCGAGCAGCGGCGGGGCGTCGTCGGCCTCGAGCCGGCGCGTGCGGGCGTGATCGTCGGCGGCTTGCTGGTGCTGGCCGAGGTGCTCGCGCACTTCGGGATCGACGAGGTCGAGACGAGCGAGTTCGACATCCTCGACGGCATCGCGCTCATGGCGGGCCGCATCGCCCTCGACGAGGGCATCGACGAGATGCCGCAGCCGTTCGGCCGGACCGTCTGCTGACTCCCGAAAGCGGCCGAGGGCTGGCCGGATCCCCGTTTTCGTGGTTCGGTGGAGACAGGACCAGTGTCGACGCGCGCACCCCTGCGTGCGTGGAGCGCTGGTGGACACCACAGCAAAGGACCTCCCCAATGTGCGGATCAGCTCCCGCGCCGCTCGCTGCGCAGCCCTCGCTGCCCAGCACCGTCGGTGCAGCAGGCGGCGGCGGAACACTGCCGACGCCCACCACGACCCCGACCACGGCGAGCACGTCGCTCATCGCGGCTCCGGCTGCCGCGACGACCGCAGCCACCACCACGGCTGGCGGCCCGCCGCAGAAGCTGCCGACCAGCGGCGGTGGACCCGCCGACGGTGCGGCAAACCTGCAGCTGCAGACGGCCCTGTCATCACTCGTCCAGGCGCTCACTGCGCTGACCGAGCTGCTCAAGAAGCAGCCGGCGACGGCCGTGGCCGGCGCCAACGGTACCGGCGGTGGCGGCCCCGCGCCCAAGGGCGGCGGCGACACGCCCCCGGCCAAGGGTGGCGGCGAGGTGACGCAGGCGCCCATGAAGGTGCCGACGCAGGGTGGCGGTCCGGCTGGCTGCGACACGCCTCCGCCGGCCCTCACTCCGGGCACGATGCCGACCGGCATGCCGATGCCGCACGCATGATCCACATTGGGGGTTGCGCACTTCCGCAACCCGTGGTTCTCTAAGGGTGTGGCGCACGGAATACCGACGCCACACAGGGACGAAAGCTCGGGGACGATCCATCTGGCGAGGACGACACCCGAAGTTCCGATTCGGTTTTCGCGGTTCGGCGACTGCGACTTCCGATTGCAACACCCTTCCAAAGCAACTCCGCTAGGCGGTCCGATCGGCGTCGGACCGCCTAGCATCTTCTTCTGGGGTGTTTTCTGGACGTGCGCCGCGGGGTGGTCGAAGCGGAGCGTCCGGAAGGCGCGGCTGCTCGAGCGCCATCCAGCGCTCGATCTCGCCTCCTGTCGGACATCCATGTCCGACAGAGCCTTCCGGCCACTCCGCTTCGACCACCCCGCGGGTGCTGGTGAAGGTGACCTGGTGAAGATGCTGGGCGGGCCGAGGGCGCCTGGGTTGGGGGATTCGGGCGGGCGTGACGTTGTGCACGCTCCGTGGGCGCAGCGTCACGCGGTGTTGGTGGGGCTGGTGTGCTGCGGCTAGAAGAGGCCGGCGGCGACGTTGGTCGGGGCGTCGGGGGTGGCGGAGGGGCCGGTGAGGTCGTCGAAGCCGCCGGCGGCCTGGGCGGAGGCTTCGCCGTCCACGACGCGGTTCATGGCGACCTGCGAGCGGCGCTCCTTCTCGGTCTGGCCGAGGCGTGAGCTGAACAGGTCGGCGGCGGCGAGTGCCTTGGGCTCGGGGCCGAGCGGGTCCTGCCACTCGGCGTGGCGGTGCGAGCCGTGCGCCTGCTCGATGATGTGCAGCAGCCGCGCCTCCACGCTGCGCGGCGCGCCGATGGCGGCGCAGGCCTTGGCCAGGCGGAACGTCGACCAGATCTGGTGCTCGCCGAGCTGCCCCTCCGCCGTGTAGGCGATCGTCGGCGGCGCGGTGTACGTGTCGAGCTTGCCGAGGTCGTGCAGGAACACGCCCGCGAGGAAGTAGGGACGGTCGTAGTCGGCGCCCGTCGAGTCGAGGAGCGCGAGGCCGCCGCTGCCGACCTCCACGAGGTGGCGCACCAGCCCGCCCGGCTCGGCGTGGTGCAGGCGCACTGCGGCGGCGGCCATGCAGAACGCCTCCCACGTGCCCTCCTCGCGGAAGCACTCGCGCAGCACGTCACCGTAGATCGTGCCGTCGCACTCGGCGAGCCAGCCCTCGAGGGTCGCGACGCGGGCGGCGTGCACCTCCGGGTCGAGGCCGGCGAGGCGCATGATGTCGTCGCCGTCGAGCTGCGCGACGTCGTACGCGCTCAGCACGCAGCTCATGTTGCCGTTGAACTCCTCGACCTTCAGCCGGGCGTCGATCGCACCCGCGTCCACGAGGGCCTCGATGATCGCCGCCTCGAAGCAGCGCACGGTGAACGAGCCGGTGCCGTCGCGCAGGTCGACGACCGCGAAGCGACCGCCACGCCCCTCGCGGAACTGGCAGTTCACCACCGCGAAGCGCCCCTCGGCGTGGAACGAACGCCCGCCCGCGCCCTCGTACTCGGCGCGGATCTGCTCGATCGTGTGTGGCATCGGGGCTCCGTTTCCGCGGACGCCCGTGCGCTCCGCAGGTCCATTCTCGCGTACCTCCAAGTGTAGGCGCGCAGGCGGATGTCGGAGCGATGGGCGGTCGGTCAGGCAGCGCGGCGGTCGGCGTCGCCCAGCGGCAACGTGAACGCGCCGTGGTCGAGGCGCGAGAGCCAGCCGTTGACGGTCAACACGGTCCACAGCTCGCTGGCCTGGAAGTCGGTCGCGCCGGCGAGGTAGCCGGGCGAGAACACCGCGTCGCCGGAGCCGGAGTCCGGCACGGACCAGCCGCCGCTCGCGTCGGCGCTGCCGCGTCCCGCCACCGTCAGGTCGAGCACGAGCTCGCGCAGTGCGGGGCGTTCGGCCCACCAGTGCAGCGGGGTCGGGAAGCCCTTCTTGTCGCGGCGCGCCACGACGTCGCGCGGCAGCCACGGGGCCACGGCCGTGCGCAGCAGCGGCTTGGGCTCGCCCGCCGAGAACAGCATGTCCGCGGGGATGCGCAGTGCGAGCTCGACGAGGCGGTAGTCGAGCAGGGGCGTGCGGCTCTCGATGGACGCCGCCATGCTCGTGCGGTCCTCCACGTGCAGCAGGCCGGGCAGGTAGCTGCGCAGGTCATGCCACATCAGGTCGCGCACGCCTGCGTGGTCGAGCACGCCGCGGCGGGTCTCCTCGCGCACGGCGGGATCGACGCGGTCGAGGAAGCTCGCGGCGAGCTGGTCGTCGCCGACCCGGGTGCTCGTGCGACGCACTCGGCGCCACTCCCCCCGCGCGAGGCGCGCGAGCTCGAAGGCTGCGCCGGCTCGGCCGGCGAGCCCTCCGCGCTGGACGCGGTGCTTGAGGTGGAGGGCGCGGTGGCGCAGGTAGCCGCCGAACAGCTCGTCGCCGCCCTGGCCGCCGAGCACCGCCTTGACGCCGCGGTCGGCGACGAGGTCGCAGACCATCATCTGCGGGAAGACCCCGGGGCCGGCGATCGGCTCGTCCATGTGCCAGAGGATGCGTCCGAACTGCGCGGCGAGGTCGTCGACCCCGATCTCCACCTCGTTCGTGTTCGCGCCCACGTGCTTGGCGACGGAGCGCGACCAGCGTCGCTCGTCGCTCGCGGCGTCGTCGGTGAAGGCTCCGGTGAACGTCTCGAGCGGCCCCGACCCGGTGTGGTGGCGGGCCGCTGCCGCGACGATCGCGCTCGAATCCAGCCCGCCCGACAGGTGGGCGCCCACGGGCACGTCGGCGCGCAGGCGGATGCGGACGGCGTCGTCGAGCAGTTCGCCCACGCGCTCGGCCCAGCCGGCGGCGTCGCCGAAGGCTGCGTCCTCCTCCCGCTCGGGGGTCCACCAGCACCAGGTGCGCAGCGGCGAGCCGTCGGTGAGCAGCATGGCGTGGCCCGGCTCGAGCACGTGCACGCCGGCGTGGAAGGAGCGTCCGGCACTCGTGTAGCCGCGTGCGAGGTACTCGTAGACCGCGTCGGCGTCCATCCCGCCCGGCGCGAGGCCGGCGGCGTGGAGGGCTTTGACCTCGCTCGCGAAGCCGAAGCGGCGCCCGTCCCACGTGTAGGCGAGGGGCTTGACGCCGAGGCGGTCGCGCGCCACGAAGAGCGTGCGCTCGCGCCGGTCCCAGATGGCGAAGGCGAACATGCCGTTGAGGTGCGGCAGGCAGTCGGGGCCCCACTCGGCGTAGGCGGCGAGCAGCACCTCGGTGTCGGAGCTGGAGCGGAAGGCGTGGCCGAGGCGCTCGAGGGTGACGCGCAGCTCGACGTAGTTGTAGACCTCGCCGTTGTAGGTGATGACGTAGCGCTCCTCCGCGTACGTCATCGGCTGCGCGCCCTCGTGGCTCAGGTCCAGGAAGGCGAGCCGGCGGTGGCCGAGCACGATCCCCGGGTCTGCCCACGTGCCGCAGCCATCGGGGCCCCGATGGGCCTGTACGTCGAGCATGCGCGACACGGCGTTCGCGTCGCAGCTGCCATCACGGTCGTAGATCCCAGCGATTCCACACATCTGGCGCTCGCATCGGCGTTCCGGGGACCGGGCTTGAGCGCCCCCGGTCCCCGGTCGTCGATCAGCGTCGCGCGGGCGCGAGCACGCGCAGGGCGCCGGCCGCGGAGACGTACCCCGTGGAGCTCCCCGAGACCGGGTAGAACCCGGCGCGCACGCCCGCCGGGAGGGTGAACGTGGCGTACCCGGTGAACCCGGTGCGACGGGTCACGCCGCGGAAGCGGATCGAGCCGCCGACGACGGGGTCACCGGCGTCGGTGAGCCGGATGCGGACGGTGTGGGCGCGGTTGTTGAGCACCCGTGCCGGGACGGGCGTGACCGTCAGTGCAGGCTGGATGCGACGCGTCCAGATGAAGGTGCCGCCGCCCGTCGCCGTGAGGTTGGTGAACAGGTCCAGGGGGCCGAGCGACCCGTCGCCGGACGTGGTCCAGGACGTGTCGGTGCCGGCCGGCAGCGCGAGGCGCTGGATGGGGCCCCACTTGGTGAACGCCTTGTTGCTGCGGGTGGCGAACACGCCCGAGCGGTTGGACCAGCTCAGCCACATGCGGCCGTTGGGAGCGGATGCCGTCCACACGCTGTCGGAGGTCGTCGGGACCTGCGCGTCGGCGAGCCGCAGCCCGAGGAAGCTCGAGGCCCCGGTGACGCGCAGCAGGTTGCAGGTCGGGTAGGCGGCGCAGTACGCGGTGGTGACGTCGCCGGTGGTGGTGCGCACGGCGGCGGCCATGCGGCGCCCGCGCTCGAGCGAGCTGGTGTCGCCAGCGCGTCGCGGCAGCAGCACGGGGGCGCCCACGGTCGGGGACACGGTGCGGCGGTAGTAGCCGTTCTCGTTGGTCGCGTTGGACTTGTAGAACAGCACGATCTCGCCGGTCACGGGGTTGCGGCCGAGGTTGGAGCCGTACCCGCAGCAGCCGCCGGCCGGCTGGTAGTTGGCCTCGGGGCCGGCCGTGGCGAACCCGGTGTGGACGAACACGCCGAACGTGCTGGAGAACGAGGTCCACGGGGCCGCGTCGCCATCGAGCACGCTCGAGACCTGGTCCGAGGAGTAGGCCGCCGTGTTCGCGCTCATGGGCGTGGGCGACAGCGCCCAGCCGCTCGCGCCGAGGCTGGCGGTGTAGACCTGCCCGCCGTTGGTCGGCGCCGGGCCGAGCCCGCTGAAGAAGGCGGTCGGGACGCCACCGACGAGCTCGATGTCGGGGCTGGTCCGGCCCGACCAGCCGGAGATCACGGTCTGCGGCGAGCCGAGCACGCCGGTGGGGCCCATCGTGCGGTAGCGGATCCCCGCATCGGTGTTCGTGAGGTCGTCGGCGTAGACGATGTGCAGCGTCCCGTCGGCGCCGCGCACCGCGCTCGTCTCGTCGTAGTTGTGACCCGAGTGCTCGCTCACCTGGGTCCAGCCGGCGGCGCTCGATGCTGCCGGCACGGCGAAGGCCGCGGCGAGCGCGAGGATGGACAACGGGGCAGCGAGGCGGCGGCAGACCTGCATTGGTGGGCTCCTGGTCGAGGGCCGGGCGTCGGGCTCCGGCACGCTTCGGCGACGACACTACCGGCCGGGCGGTCGTGCGACCACCCGTTGCCCCGGGCCGCCATCTGCAGGATCGCCCGGGCCCATGGGACCCCACAACGACGACGGGCCCGGCTTGAAGCCGGACCCGTCGTGTCTCGCAAGGTGTTGCGTTCGGCTCAGCCGAAGTCGTACTTCACCGCGTCCTGGCCCTTGAACCCGACCTTCAGGAAGTCGACAGAGCCCTCGAAGCCCTTCCACGGATCGCCGATCCAGTCCATACCCGCCTCGAGCCGGATGCTCGTGACCTTGAGGTTGGGGTTGCCGGCATTGATGTCCGCCAAGGTCTGGGTGAACACCGCGGTCGGCTGGCCGTTCGTGATGCCGTTCAGGTGACCGTCGGCCCACCAGATGGACTGGCTGGTCAGGCCGTCCGCAGAGGCCGACCCGCCTGTACCGTACGTGTAGTACGGCTCGAACACGAGCGATGACGTCTCGCCAGTGACGCTGTCGGTCACACCGATGCGGGCGACGGGGGCTGCGTAGCCCGATCCGGCAACGCGCTCGTAGGGGTACTGGAGCGCGGTGAGGTCCGAGAGCTTCGGGCTCGCGTAGCTCTTCTCGAAGCCGGCGAGGCTAGTGTGCCCATCCGTATCCGCCTTGAGGACGAGCTTGCCACCGGCGAACCCGACGCTCGCACCGGTGCCGAGGTTCGTCGTTGCGAAGCCGGCGACACCATTGGCCGCAACCCGGGTGGTCACGGAGCCGTCGGCGTTGAAGCCGGTCGCACCCGTGTCGCCCTTGTCGCCCTTGGGACCCTGGATGCCTTGGCCGCCCTGAGCGCCGGTCGCGCCGTTCGCACCGGTCTCGCCCTTGGCACCGGCGGCACCGTTGAGGCCGTTCTGGCCCGCTGCACCGGCGGAGCCGGGGACGGAGCTCGTGGTCACGCCAGCCGAGCGGATCTTGCGCTGGACGCTCGGCGCGAGCCGGTCGATCCCGATCGTGCCCTTGTGGATGTCCACGGCGCGGATGGTGCCGTTCGCGATCATGTTCGAGGTGATCAGCGTGGTGGCGGTTGCCGTTGCGGCGCTCGCGATGAGCGCAGACGCAGCAGCGACGATGAGGGTCTTTCGCACAGGTGGGTCCCTTTCGAGGAAGCGGGCCGCAGGGGGAGCCTGGGGCCGAGAGAAG
>JAOPYS010000176.1 GCA_025964465.1 Thermoleophilia bacterium | reverse complement strand
GAGTAGAGCGTGCCCTGCACCAGCCACCGAACCGGCTCGCCGTCGTCGGCGGCAGCGATGCGCCGGGCCTCGGCCTCGAACGTGCGGATGAAGGTCTCGCCGATGATGCGGCGCTTCTGCTCGGGGTCCTCGACCCCGGCCAGCAGCTCCAGGAACCGCTCGGACGCGTCGACGTGCACGAGTGGCAGGTGGAAGCGCCCGTCCATCGTCGCGACGACCTGCTCGGCCTCGCCCTCGCGCAGCAGCCCGTGGTCGACGAACACGCAGGTCAGTCGCTCCCCGATCGCGCGGTGCACGAGCATGGCCGCGACGCTCGAATCCACGCCACCCGACAAGGCGCACAGCACGCGGCCTTCCGTGCCGACCTGGGCGCGGATCCGTTCGACGGTCTCCTCGATCACGTGCTCGGGATCCCACGCTTCCGGCGCCCCGGCGATCTCGTGAACGAAACGCTCGAGCATGGCCTGCCCGCCCGGCGTGTGGACGACCTCGGGGTGGAACTGCACGCCGTAGCGCCCGCGCTCGACGTCCTCGAACGCGGCGACCGGGGCGTGCTCGGTGGACGCGGTGACCACGGCACCGTCCGGCGGGGCACTCACCGAGTCGCGGTGGCTCATCCAGACCGTGTCGCCGACGCCCGCCGCGTCGCCCAGCAGGCGACCCGTCACCGCCGCGTCACGCACGAGGCGCGTGCCGCCGTACTCGCCGGCCCCCGTTCGCGCGACCGTGCCGCCCAGCTCCCGGGCCATGAGCTGCATGCCGTAGCAGATGCCGAGCACCGGCACGCCGAGCTCGAACAGTTCCGGATCGACGGACGGAGCACCCGGCTCGTAGACACTGGCCGGGCCGCCCGAGAGGATGATCGCGCTGGGCTCGATCCCTCGGAGCGTGGCCGCGTCGACGTCGCCGCGCAGCACCTCCGAGTACGTGCCCATGTCACGGACGCGGCGGGCGATCAGGCGTGCGTACTGGCCGCCCAGGTCGAGCACGACGACGGGACGGGCGCGGAGCCCGGTGTGCGCGCCGAGGCTCGCCCCGTCCGTCGCGGCCTCCGTCGGGGCGCTCATCCCATCCCCACGCGCTGTGCGCGCTGGTGGTGCTTGCCCTCGGTCTGGATCGCGGGGGCCAGCACGATCTCCGCCTTCTGGAACTCGGGGATGGAGCGGTAGCCGCAGGTCGCCATCGAGGTGCGCAGCGCCCCCATGAGGTTGAGGGTGCCGTCGTTCTCGTGGGCCGGACCCAGAACGATCTCCTCGAGCGTGGCCACCTGCTCCACCTGCACGCGCGCGCCGCGCGGGAGGGAGGGATGGAACGTCGCCATGCCCCAGTGGTAGCCCTTGCCGGGCGCCTCGTGCGCGCGAGCCAGCGGGGACCCGATCATCACGGCGTCGGCACCGCAGGCCACCGCCTTGGCGATGTCACCGCCCGTGCGCATGCCCCCGTCGGCGATCACCGCGACGCGCTCGCCGGTCTCGAGCAGGTGCTGCGACCGCGCGCCGGCGACATCGCTGATCGCGGTCGCCTGCGGCACGCCCACGCCGAGCACGCCGCGCGTGGTGCACGCCGCCCCCGGGCCGACCCCGACGAGCACGGCCGCGGCGCCCGTGCGCATGAGGTGCAGCGCGGACTGGTAGGAGGCGCAGCCGCCCACGATGACTGGCACGTCGAGCGACGGGATGAAGCGCTTCAGGTCGAGGGTGATGCCGTGCGTGCTGACGTGCTCGGCGCTCACCACCGTGCCCTGGATGACGAGCACGTCGAGGCCCGCCTCGAGCACGGCGTCGGCGTACTGCTCGACGCGCTGGGGCGTGAGCGAGGCCGCGACGGTGACGCCCGCGGCCTTCACCTCACGCACGCGACGCACCATCAGGTCGACGTCGATCGGTGCGGCGTACAGCTCCTGCATGCGCTCCGTCGCCTCGTCGCGGGGCAGGCCCGCGATCTCCGCGCACCGCTCCTCCGCGTCCTCGTAGCGGCTGAACAGCCCCTCGAGGTTGAGCACCGCCAACCCGCCGAGGCGGCCGAGGGCGATCGCGGTCCGGGGAGAGACGACGCCGTCCATCGCGCTCGCCAGCAGCGGCAGCTCGAGGTCGATGCCACCGAGCCGCCACGCGAGGTCGACGTCCTCGGGGTCGCGCGTGCGCCGCCCCGGGACGATCGCCACGTCGTCGAACCCGTAGGCCTGGCGGGCCTTCTTGCCTCGACCGATCTCGACGTCCATGTCCGCACTCCGATGCCAGCTGCCGTGGACGGGTGCCTTCGCGGGAGCCCAGGGCGTCCGCGGGAGGAGGTGAAAGGGTGCCTGCGAGGCTGCCTGTCCTTTCACCGGGACCATAGCAATCGCGGCCGACGCGGCGCCCGCGGACGAGGGCCCCGCCATCGGGTATCGTGGCGGCGATGGCCTCCCGTTCCCTCGTCACCCCGATCGAGCCCGAGCCCGATCCGCCGCGCCCCGAGCCCACGCTGCTCGTCCTCTTCAACGACCGGCAGGGCCCGGCGCAGGTGACCGACATCGTCTCGGTGCGCCACTCGTTCGTGGAGACCGAGGTCTGGGAGACGACCGACGAGGGCGGCCGCCCGGCCTGGCTGCTCGCGATGTGGTGCGAGACGGCGACGGCCGAGGGGCTGTTCGACCTGGTCGGGTCGCGGCTGCCCGACTACATCCAGGCCCGCAGGTTCCCGCCCTCGCGACTCGCGCGCGTGCGGGAGGACGGCACGCAGGTCGCCTGACCGTCAGCCGAGCAGGTCGACGACGACCTTGATCGCGAAGGCCGTGGCGATCGGCGCGAGCAGGGTGAGCAGCAGCAGCTGCAGGCGCGTGATGCCGACCTCGTCGAGCAGGTCGTCGATCCGCGCGACCAGGTCGCGACCGCGCGAGGCGAGTGCCGGGCGGGAGAACATGCCGGCGATCGCGACCCACGAACTCGGGATGCGGAATCGGTCGGCGAACGAGCCCGGCGCCGGGTCGTCGAGCCCGTCGTGGGGCGCCGGGACCTCACCGTCGCCGATGCCGACGATGGTGCCGAGCTCGGGGTCGAAGGTGAGCGACGGCGGGGGCGCGGGCTGGAGCGGCATCGGCAGCGGCACGAGCTGTGGCAGTGGCACCGGCGCGTCGGGCAACGTCGGAGCGGCACCGAGCGCCGGCGCGAGGTCGGGGGCCTCGCCGCGGGCGGGCAGCAGGAGCACAAGGCGCGCGAGGCCGTCACGGATCGCGGTGGCCAGCCCTCGCAGCGGCGACGGCGGACGGTCGAGCGGCGCCGCGTCGGCCAGGAGCGTGCCGAGCGCGGAGAGCGCCGGATCGACGAGCACGGCGGGCGCGGCCGGGCCACCACCGCGGACCATGCCGGCGGGAAGGCAGGTCGTCGCCACGTGGACCTGTCCGGCCGGGGGGTGGTGCGGGTGGTGCGGACGGTGGTGGTGCCCCGCGTGGTGCGCGGCAGCGCCGCCGGGGGCCTGGGGCGGAGTGGGTGCCGGGCGCAGCGCGACGGGCTCGTGACAGCAGGCCTGGGCCGCCGCCAGCCGTGCGGCGGCGAACGTCGTCGCGAGGCCAGCACCTGCGGTGCCGACCGAGCCGTTGCCGGCCATCCCTTCCCCCCTCGTGCGCAGCACGGCCGGGCGAGAGGCCCGCGCGCGTGCACCGTGGGTCCAGTGGACGACGGGCCGGGCGGGTAGCGCAAGGGGGATGCGACGCGGGTGGCGGCGCGAGCGGCTCAGTCAGGTGCGGGCAGGTCGCCGTGCTCGCGGGCGACCGGGATGTGCAGGTAGAACACCGCGTCCGCCAGCTCCGCGGCCGCTTCGTCCGCGAGCTGCTCGGTCGCCTTCCAGTACGTGGCGTCGCCGTACTCGTGCACGCCCACGGTCTCGAAGGCCCGCTCGAACCCGAGCTCGACGAGCTCGTCGAGCCGGGCGCGCAGCAGGGCCACGAGGCGGTCACCCGCCTCGGCTGCGTGCTGTCGGTAGAGCGCTCGCTGCTCGTCGAGCGAGATGCGCATCGGCGCGGTTCCCATCCGGCGACCTCCCCAGGGAGCGACCATCGTAGCGAGCAGGCCGGTCGCCCGGCGCGCGACCCCGCGCTGCCCCGATCGTGGCCCCCTCGCGGCGCGAACCCGGAAAAACCACGTAACCATGCGGAATTTCGGGGCTTCACGGAACGGCCGACCGGTGGTACGTTCGATGCAGGACACCTTCCAACCAGGGGCTCGAAACCATGCGGCACGGACGCTTCACCATCATCCTCGCACTGCTCATCGCAGTGCTCGTCTCGATGCTCGCGGCGCAATCCGCGAGCGCCGCGGATTCGGCCACGACCACGGGCACGGAGTCGGCAACCTCGACCTCGGGTTCGTCGACCAGCACCTCGACCACCGGCTCGAGCACCTCGACCGATTCGTCGACGTCCTCCAGCTGCACCTCGAGCTGTGGCTCGTCGACGACGCCGTCGTGCACCTCGAGCTGCACCACGACCGAGACGCCGCCCTCCACGGAGACGCCGCCCTCGACCGAGCTGCCGAAGCCCAAGCCGCCCGTCGACGCGTGCAGCACCGAGTCGGCACCGTCGACGTGCAACCCGCCGAAGGTGTGCGGCGAGAGCGGTGCGGCCGCGTGCCCGCCCGGCCCGACCTGCAAGACGGACAAGAGCCTGTGCCCGCCGCCGCCGACGGAGTGCGAGGTCGGCGTGAACCCCGCCTGCCCCAATCCGACCCCGGTCCCCGGCCCCTGCGTCGACACGGCCACGGTCAGCTGCAGCGGCATCGACATCCCGACGTGCCAGAGCTCGCCCGGCCTCGAGGTCTGCCACCACGTCAAGCGCACGACGAAGCTGCCGTTCACTGGCCCCGGCGACATCGTGCTCGCGCTGATCCTCGCCCTGCTGGCCGGCACGGGCGGCATGCTGTTCCTGTTCGGTGCCTCCGGGCGCGAGGAGATCGAGGGCATCAACCGCCGCTCGATGGATTCGCCCTCCGGTTTCCGCATCGCGTATCGTGAGCTGCTCAAGCGCCAGGTCGGCGACTGATCGAGCACGCGAGGGAGAGCAGAGTGGGCAACGGCGGGGAAGACCTGCCCGGGCGAGGCGCGGCCGGTGGCCGACCCGAACCCACGCTGCCCGCGGAACTTCGTGAAGCGCTCGCTGCGGCCCCGGTCGCCAGCGAGCGCTTCGCTGCGCTCGCCCCGGCGCACCGGCGCGAGTACGTCCGCTGGGTGACGGAGGCGCGCCGCACCGATTCGCGCGAGCGGCGCGCCGCCCAGACCGTGATGCGCCTCCTCGAGCGGTCCTGACCGGGATCGGCTACAGTCTCGGGAGGATGGCCGCCCGATCCGCACGCCCCGCGAGCCCTGCCGACGGCGCCGAGCTGCGTCGCATCGAGCTGGGCCACCCCGTGCTCGCCGCGATCGACGTGCGCATTCGACGCGGCCGACGCACGCGGCACGTGCGGCTGCACGTCGACGAGCACGGCTCCGTCACCGCATCGATGCCGCAGCGGTTCCCGGCCGAGCGCCTCGACCCCATCGTGCGCGAGCGCGCCGAGTGGCTGCACGGCGTGCTCACGCGGATGGAGCTGAAGGCCCGCGACACCGAGGTCGACCTGGAGCGCGGCGACCCCGTGCGCCTGTTCGGCAGCTGGGTGCCGACCTCGCTCGAGCGCGGTGGCGGTCGCGCGACGGTGCGCTTCGCGGAGGGGCGCCTGCAGCTGCGGGTGCCGGCCGACGGCGATGCGCACGACGCACTCGTCGCTTGGTACCGCCGGGAGGCGCGCACGGTGTTCGAGGCGCGCGTGGCGGAGTGGTCGGCGGCGCTGGGCCTGCGCCCGGGCAAGGTCAGCGTGCGCGAGCAGCGCACGCGGTGGGGTTCGTGCACGCACCGCGGCGACCTGTCGTTCAACTGGCGGCTGCTGCTGGCCCCTGCGTGGGTGCTGGACTCGATCGTCGTCCACGAGCTGTGCCACATCGAGGAGCTCAACCACTCCGACCGCTTCTGGGCCCTGCTGGACCAGCGCTACCCGCGCCACCTGGAGGCGAGCGAGTGGCTGCGCGAGCACGGCGCCGCCCTGCGCATCTCGCGACCGTCGCAGGGCCTCGCGGCCGTGGCCTTCCAGCCGACGCCGGACGTGGTCGACGACGTGGCGGAGGGGCCGGCGCCCGTGGCGTTGCGGCGCCCGCGTCGACGCCGGCGTGGCGTGCACCCGACCGACGGCCAGGTCGCCCTGTTCTAGCGGCGGTGGCGGGCCACGAGGACGTGCGCCTCGCCGTCGGTGTAGACCTCGGCGATCGCGTCGAGGTCGTTGAGCTCCGTCGCGAGGGCCGCGAGCGGGCGGGAGATCGGGGTCGTGCCGCCGCGCGAGTACACGACGAGCAGGCGTCCCTTGCGGTGCAGCACCCGCAACAGCTCCGGCAGGTCGAGCAGGCCGTCCAGTGCGCAGACCAGGTCGAACTCGCCGTCCGCCCACGGGAGGTGGTGCACGGACGCCACCTCGAAGCTGGCCCCGGGCACGAGCTCGCTGGCGAGCTCCACCATGCGCGGTGAGATGTCGAACCCGTTCGCCGCGAGCTGCGGCCAGCGCGCCAGCAGCACCTCGGTGGCGATGCCGGTGCCGCACGCCACGTCGAGTGCTCGGCGGGGGCGGAACCCGCGCGGCAGGTGGGCGAGCGCCTCCCGGAAGCCCTCGCGGTACGTGGGGTCGGCGCGGATGCGCTCCCAGTCGTCGGCGAGCGAGTCGAACAGGGCGCGGAACCCGCGCTCGGCGACCGGGCGCACCACCGGCACGCTCGCAGCCACCATCAGCACGTGCACGCCGGTACGTCTCACGCGCGCACGCGCGCGCGAGGGGATGGGATTCGGGATGGGGATGCGCAGGCCGACGAAGGGGACGCGCACGGTCGTCAGCCCAGCTCGAGGACGCCGCGCAGCCACGCGACGTGCTCCGCGGGCTTCACCTTGTGGGCGATGGCGATGACGGTGCCGTCCGCGCCGACCACGACCGTGCTGCGCTCCACGCCCCAGTACGTCTTGCCGTACATCGACTTCTCGACCCAGAAGCCGAGGGCTTCAGCCAGGCGGTGCTCCTCGTCCACCAGCAGGTGGAAGGGCAGGTCGTGCTTCGCGCGGAACTTCCGATGCGATTCCGCGCCGTCCGGGCTGACGCCGTAGACCACGAGGTCGTCGATCCCCTCGAACTCGCTCCACGAGTCGCGCAGGTCGCAGGCCTGCGTCGTGCACCCGGGCGTGTCGTCCTTGGGGTAGAAGTACAGCACCACGCGTCGGCCGGCCAGGTCGCGCAGGGCGACGTCCGCGCCCGTGTCGTCGACGAGGGTCAGGTCGGGGACGGGCTGGCCGGTCTCGATGCGGGTGGAGGTCGTCATGCCGCGACCCTACCGCCGGACGTCGCGGGGCGACCGACGGCAAGCGCCGCACGGGCCGCGACGACGACCGGGGCGAGCGTCGGGTCGGCGAGCAGGTCGTCGAGGCTGGTGCGGGCGTAGGCCGTCCAGGTGCCGTCGCGCTCCTGCCACGCCTGCGTCGCACCGGCGGGGCGCTCGGCGAAGGTCGCGTGCAGCGTCGCGTACGCGGGGCCGGCCGTCATCTCCGGCGACGTGCGGCTCCAGTCGAGCGAGGCCACGGAGGCGCGCAGGCCGTCGAGGGCCTGGGCCAGCGCCGGCGACGTGTCGGCCGCAGCCACGGTGCGGTTCCAGTCGCCGGGCTGCGCGGGTTGGGCGTACGGGCCGTCCCAGAGGGGGTCGTACGTGGACTGGGACATGCGCGCGCCGGTGGCGTCGACGTTCACCGAATCGGCGCGGTGCAGGCTCCAGCGGTCACCGGTCGCGGGGCCGGCGAGGCCTGCGATGTTGACGATCACGCGCAGGGGCTGGGCGTCGGCGGTGCGGGCGGGGGTGCTGATCTGCACGGGTTCGGTCCTTCGCTGGGAGGGGGCGCGGGGAGCGCTCAGGCCGAGACGGGATCGTAGCGGTCGGCCGGCGCCGGTGCGACGGTGACCGAGGTGCGTGGTCCGGGGGAGGCCACCGTCATGGCACCGATCGCGATGCGCGACGCGACGAGCCACAGCAGCGCCGCGTTGGCGACGTGGGCGAGCACCACCTGCCACGGCAGCCCGTTGCGGTACTGGATCTCGCCGAGCGTGATCTGCACGGCGACCAGCGTGAGCAGCACGCCGAGGTCGCGGATCGCCTCCCGGCGCCGGGCCCGGAGCCACGTGAGGCCCACGACCAGGACGAGGAAGGCGTAGGCCCCGCGCGCGTGGAGCGTCACCGCGATGGAGAACAGGCCGAAGCGGTCGATGGCCTGCCCGGTGCCCGACGCGCCCGAGTGCGGCCCGGAGGCCGTGGTCAGCACGCCGGCCACGATGATGGCGAGCAGCAGGAGCAGCATGGCGCCGGCGGCAGCGGCCCGGACGGCGGCCGGGGTCCGTCCGCGCGCGAGCCGCAGGGGCGTGGTGGATCCCGCCGCCACCCATGCGAAGGTCGCCGTGGCGATGAGGCTGATGCTGACGAGGAAGTGCACGGCCACGATCTCCGGCGGCAGCTCGAGGATCACCGTGAGGGCGCCGAGGGCGGCCTGCACGAAGATGCCGCCGACCACCAGTGCGGTCGAGATGCGCAGGTCGCGCCGCGGCGCGGCGCCGTCGGGGCGGGCCACGCGCCAGCAGATCCAGAGCGAGACGAGCGCGGCCAGCAGGGTCGGGGTCGTGGTCATCCGGTTGAGGAACTCGATGAGCGCGTGCTGCTCGAGCTGCGGCACGGGGCGCGTGCGCGTGCAGGTGGGCCAGTTGGGGCAGCCCAGCCCGGATCCGGTGAGGCGCACCGTCGCCCCCGTCACCACGATCCACCACTGCAACGCCAGCGCCACGGCCGTGGCGCGGCGGGCGGCGAGGAGGGACCAGGGGCCGGGGGAGTGGCGGCGCATCGCCATCGATGGTAGCCGACGCCCGCAGGAGGCCACCGATGCGGCCACGGGGAGGGCCACTCGAGGCCAACACCCTGCGTGTTGCGACGCCGGGCAGGGCCGCGTTGGCGATGAACAGGGTGCCGAAGCATATGTCGGCGGTGAGGTTCCCACCACGGGAGCTGCAGCCTCCGGCAGCCTTTCACGAGGAGAAGGATCGACGTGAACTCCCCTTACACCAAGCACCTGGACGCAATCGACGCGCCGCAGCACCACCACTCCACCGCACTCACGGTGCCGACCTATGCCGCCGCGCCGATGCAGGCGCCAGCACCGGTCATCGTGCAGTCGGGCCATGACGGCAACAGCGGAGGCAGCAAGGCAGGGTTCGCGCTCATCGCCATCCTGCTCGCCGTCGCTGCTGCGGTCGCCGGGTTCGCCGCGGCTCGAGGCAGTGCACCGAGCTGGGGTGAGCTGCGCCGGTACGAGGCGCTCTCCAGCCGGGAAGGCGAGGTTCGAGGCCGCGACGCGGGCTGGAACCAGGGCCGCAAGCAGGGCCAGACCGAGATGAAGTTCCTGGCGCAGTACGAGAAGCTGCGCACGCAGGCCACGGCCTTCGGCCAGGGCTACACGCAGGGCCGCACCATCGGCCAGTCGATGGGCGCGGACCGCTACCGGTACCGCAACACGGGCTACGGCTACGGTTCGGGCTACGGCTCCGGCTACCGCGGCCGCGGCTACAGCAGCTACGGTCGAGGCTACGGCTACGGTGGCTCGGTCGGCGGCGCGGTCGCCTCGGCACAGGGCATCGCCAACGCCACGGGCCAGCCGGTCGACGTCATCGTCAACTAGCCGCCAGATCCACACGGCTTCGGCACACGGCGACGCGCCCTCGGTCCAGACGGACCGGGGGCGCGACGTCGTTGGTGGGGGAGGAGTGAGGGGAGGGGAGGGCGTTGTGGTCGCGGTCCGGGCGGCAGCGGCGGGCGGAAGGGCGGCTGGAGATCGCTCATCCGGCGATCTCCTCGCCTCCGTCGCAGCATCCGTGCTGCGACGAGCCTTCCGCCCACCGCCGCCGCCCGGACCGCTGCGTGAGTGGGACCTTGTGCACCAGCGGAAGCGTCTGATGCCGAGGAGTGCGTCACGGAATCGCCGCATACCGGCGCGTCTGTGACGCACTACCTGTTCTGCGCCGCGCTGCGCGCCGCGTGTGCACGGCGTCCCGCGGAGCGGGACGAATGGGGGGCCGGGCTCGACGTGCTGGCATGCGTACCTTCGGAACCGCCCGTTCGCTCGTCCTGCTGGTCACGGTCGTCGCGGTCGTCGCGGCGGGGTCGGATGGGTGGAGCCGCCACAGGGCGGGGGTGCGGGCGACGCAGCACGCCCGGGCGTGGACCGAGGCGTTGCGGGCGCGTGATGCCGAGGTGCGGGCGCGGGATGACGCGTTCTGGCAGGGGCGGACGTACCCCGGGATGCGGGCGGAGGCGCGGGCGTACTCGGTCCTGAATCCGAACGGTCTCGGGTAGGCGGGGCAGGTCGACGCCCGCGGCGGGCGGCGGGCGTAGGATACGGCGCAATGAACCGCCGCTTCCGCCTCATCGCCGCACTTGGCATGGCCGTCGTGCTCGCGACGTTCACCGCGTACGTCGCACTGCGCGGCGGCGACGTGAGCGAACCGCTCCTGCAGGCGTCGGAACTCGTGTCGCACCGCGAGCAGGCCACGTCGCAGACCGTGCAGCTCGACGGGATCGCTGCCGGCCCCACGAGCGGCCAGCAGGGCGACCGCTTCGTCTTCCACGTCACCGACCGCGACGGGCGCAACAAGACCCGCGTCGTCTACCGCGGTTCGGTGCCGGATGCGTTCCGCATCGGCCGCAACGTGATCATCAAGGGCCGGCTGCACCGGGACGCGCAGAGCGGCCGCGAGACGTTCCAGGCCGTGCCCGGTTCGCTCATCACCAAGTGTCCGTCGAAGTTCGAGTCCTCCAAGGGCGACTCGGGCTCGAAGACGTGAGCGGGGGCACGCCACGATGACGCTCGCCATCCTCGGACAGTCGCTCATGCTGCTCGCGGTGCTCGCCGCCGTCGTCGGCAGCGTGTCTGCGTTCGCGGGTGGTCGCCGCATCATGCGCACCGCGCCCGACCAGCTGGCGTCGCGCGAGTTCGGGACGGGCGACCGGCTCGCGGATGCGGGGGCCCGCGCGCTCCAGGTCGTGCTTGCTGCGGCTGCGGGCTGCTGCCTGCTCATCCTGCTCGCGCTCGCCGCTCGCGACCCCTCGCTCTCCTACGTGGAGGGCCACACGAGCCGTGACCTGCCGCTCGGCTATCGCCTCACGGCGCTGTGGAGCGGCCAGGAGGGCTCGCTCCTGCTGTGGCTCACCGTGCTCACCGGCTATGGCGCGCTCGCCGTCCGGTCGCTGCGACGCGCCAGCGTGCCGGCGGCGCTGCTGGCCCACGCGACGGGCGTGCTGCTGGTGGTGTCGGCCTTCTTCGCGGTGCTCGTCGCGTTCGTGGCCCGCCCGTTCGCGGTCGTCGACCAGCTCCAGCACGACGGCAACGGGCTCAGCCCGTCGCTGCAGAACTACTGGATGGCGATCCATCCGCCCACGCTCTACCTGGGCT
This sequence comes from Thermoleophilia bacterium, assembly GCA_025964465.1. Taxonomy (GTDB): domain Bacteria; phylum Actinomycetota; class Thermoleophilia; order Gaiellales; family SKUG01; genus JAGQUL01. The sequence continues at coordinate 5,681 of JAOPYS010000176.1, read as the reverse complement.
ACGTCGGCGTGACGGTGCCGTTCGCCATCGTGATCGGCGCCCTGCTCGCCAAGCGACGCGACGACGCGTGGATCGCCACCACCCGCCGTTGGGTGATGGTGAGCTGGATCTTCCTGTCGCTCGGCCTGCTGCTCGGTGCCCGGTGGGCCTACGAGGAGATCGGCTGGGGCGGTTACTGGGCCTGGGACCCGGTCGAGAACGCCGCGCTGATGCCGTGGCTCACGGCCACCGCGCTCATGCACTCCATCACCGTGCAGCGCCGGCGCGGGATGATGCGCTTCTGGAACGCGGTGCTGGCGTCGCTCACCTTCGGCCTGTCGATCTTCGGCACCTTCCTCACCCGCAGCGGCGTGCTGTCGAGCGTGCACTCGTTCGTCTCGAGCCCCGTCGGGTGGTGGTTCATCGGCGCGCTCGCCATCCTCGTCACCGCGATCATGGTGCTGCTCTTCCGCTCCCGCGAGCTGCTGCGCGCACGCCACGACGTGGACTCGGTGGTGAGCCGCGAGGGCCTGCTGCTGTTCAACAACCTGCTGCTCGTGTCGCTGGCGCTGGTGGTGCTGTGGGGCGTCGTGTACCCGCTCCTGACAGCCGCCGTGAGCGATTCGCGCATCGGCCTCGAGAAGCCGTGGTACGACTTCTTCGCCGCGGCGTTCGGCCTGCCGATGGTGCTGCTGCTGGCCTTCGCGCCGGTCGTCGCCTGGCAGGGCACGCCGTGGCGGCGCGTGCTGCGCTCCATGATCGCGTCGATGGTGGGGGCGATCCTCGTCGGTGCCGTGCTCATCGCGTTCGGGCTCGGCTCGAGCCCCGCAGGGGTCGCTGCCGTCTCGCTCGGGGCGCTCGTCATCTTCGGCGTCGCCGCCGACCTGCGGCGCGCCGTCGCCGCACGCCGCGAAGCAGCGCCCGAGCAGGGGGGCTCGGCTCGGCTCGGCTCCGTGCTCGTGCGCGGCCGTCGTCGCTGGGGTGCGTGGCTCGCCCACGCCGGCATCGCGCTCGTCGTGGTGGCCATCGCCGGTTCGGCGTGGACGCGGACCACCACCGCCGAGCTGCGCACCGGCGAGACGATGCGCGTCGGGGGCTACACGCTGCAGTACCGCGAGCTCGAGCGCCAGCGTCGCGGCGCGAGCATGCGCACGCGTGCCGTCTTCGCCGTGCACCGCGGAGGCGAGGACCTCGGCACGATGCGCGCCGGGCGCGACTTCCACCCGGCGTCGGGCGAGGTCTCCAACGAGGTGGCGATCCGGCGCGACACGCTGCGCGTGCACGACCTGTTCATCACCGTCGACCGGCTCACCGAGGACGGCGTGGTGCGCGCGCAGGCGTTCGTGAACCCGCTCGTGCCGCTGCTGTGGCTGGCGGGGATCATCACCGCGCTGGGCGCCGTCATCGCCGCGGTGCCCGATCGCCGCGAGCGTCGAGAACGCGCCGCTGGTGAGATCGACGCTGGGCGTGTACCAATCGCTGCTGCGGGGGTAGAAGGAGATCCGGATGCAGTGCATGAATTGCGCAACGGAATTGCTGCACCCCGCGAACTTCTGTCCAGTGTGCGGGGCTCGGCTCGCCGCCCCGGCCCCTGACGGCTCGGCGGCCACCCTGCCGGGCGGCACCACGCCTCCGGTCGTCGTCGCCGTGCCCGACGAGCCCCCGGCCCAGAACGTGCTCTACCTCTCCGAACACGACTCGGGCAGCGCCGGCGCCAACCACCGCGCCCACGAGTACGAGGGCGTGTCGACCCCCGATCCGGTGGAGGCGCCGCCGGAGCCCGCGGGCCCGCCACCTCCGGCCGCAACGCCGATCCGTCCGCTCGGGGTGGACCCGGTCGACGCGCAACGCGAGTACGTCCGCGCGCGCGCGGCCCAGGTCGAGGCAGCGCTGCCGGCCTTCGGTTCGCACGGCCCCACCCCACAGCCCCACGAGCTTGTCCCGCCCCCGCGCGACCCAGAGAACCCCTTCGGCGACTTCTTCGGCGACGGGCCCTCCGCGTGGCTGGAGGACGAGGATTCGGCCAGCGAGCACGAGCAGGGCGAGTCGCGCCTGGTCTCGACGCTCATCGCCACGGCGGCGATCGGCATGCTCGTCGCGGGCTGGGTGGTCTGGGGCGCCGCGATGGTGCGCGGCGCCGGGGGGGCCGAGTCCGGTGGCTTCGTCCTGCTCGCGATGCTCCTGTGGATCTGGTACCTCTCCCTGCCGCGCGAGCGCCAGCACCGGTTCCTGCTGCGTCGGCACACCCGCCTGCGCGACCTCGTCGACCGACGCACCGGCCGCATCCGCGAGCGCACCGAGGGCCAGCTCTCGATGCGCCGCGAGCGCGAGCGCTACCGCGCGATGCGCGACGAGCGCACGCGCCGCGTGAACGCGCTCGGCGAGGGCGCCTACCGCTCGTTCCGGCACGGGCAGCTGCCCGCCGACCTGCACGCCGGCGCGCAGCGCGTGCTGGCCATGGAGCGACAGATGCTCGGGCAGGACCAGCGCATCCACGCGCTCGACGCCGAACGTCGCTCGCGCAGCGCCGGGGGCTCGCGCGGCGTGGCCGACAGCGCCGCTCCGGGCGGGGCCGACCCGGCCGGCCCGCCGCCCCACGGCGGCCACCCGGGGCCCTGACGCCAGCAGCAAATCCCTGCAGGGTGCTGTACTTGGCGCATGAATCGCGTCTCCCGAATGCACCGCGGCCTGCGCCGCAGCGCCGCGCTCGCCACCGTCGGCGTGGCCATCTTCACGGCCGTGGCCTCCGCCGGCGTCCTCGAGGATCGCCTCGACCAGACCCGCACCTCGGCGCGGCAGGCCAAGAGCGAGCTCGGCGTCATCGACGAGCGCCAGCAGGCGCTGGTCAAGCAGGTCTCGGTGCTCAACGACCGCATCCAGGTGCTGGAGGGTCCGCTCCAGGAGCTCGAGACGAGCGTCGACGGGCTCGACTACCAGATCGAGCGCCGGACGGCCCGCATCGCCGAGCTGCGGCGCCAGCGCGAGCAGCAGCGGGTCGAGATCACCCGCCTCACCGCGGAGCTGGGCGCCGCGCGTGACCTGCTCGAGAAGCGCGTGGTCGCCGCCTACATGGCGGGCGACACCGGCATGGTCGAGCAGCTCGCCGGCGCCGGCGACCTGCGTGACCTGTTCCAGCGTGAGGAGGCCCTGTCCCAGGTCGTCGGTCTCGACGAGCAGGTGATCGGCCGGATCGCCTCCGCCGAGCGCGGCCTCCGGGTCAAGCGGGCCCGCAACGTGCAGCTGCGCTTCGAGATCCGCCGCGACATCGCGTCGCTCAAGGACGAACGCGCCTCCGTGGAGGCGAAGCGCGAGCAGGCCCAGGCGGCCCGCGACGAGGTCGCCGCGGCGAAGGCCGACCGCGACCGGGCGTTGCAGCACCTGCACGACCGAGAGCAGGAGGTCATGACGCGCCTCGACGACCTCGAGGGTGACGCCAAGGTCCTGCAGGACGTGATCAAGAACGGCTCGACCGCCTACGCCGGTCAGATCGGCGGCCTCGCCTCCGCCAGCGGCTTGATCTGGCCGGTCAACGGTCCGGTCGTCAGCCCCTTCGGGCAGCGCTGGGGTCGCCTCCACGCAGGGATCGACATCGCGGTGCCGAGCGGCACCCCGATCGGTGCGGCCGCCGCCGGCGTCGTCATCTACGCCGGGTGGGAGAGCGGGTACGGCAACTTCGTGCTCATCCAGCACGCCAACGGCCTCGCCACCGCGTACGGCCACCAGACGCGTGTCGCCACGTCCGTCGGGCAGATGGTGACGCAGGGCCAGGTCATCGGATTCAGCGGCTGCACCGGACACTGCTTCGGCCCCCACGTGCACTTCGAGACGCGCGTCAACGGGGCCCCGCAGGACCCCATGCAGTACCTGTAGCACGCCACCACGAGGAAGACACGCCCATGCGAATCGTGCCCCCGGCCCCGCCCGTCGCCATCTCCGTGAGCCCGCGACCCGTCGCCCCGACCGACTGGACCGTCAACCCGAGCACCGGTCAGGCCGAGAACCTCCCGCCCGGGTGGGTGTTCAAGCTCAACCCCTCCACCGGGCGCTACGAGGCGACGCCGCCGACCGGGGACTTCCGGCTCAACCCGAGCACCGGGCAGTACGAATCGCTGCCGCAGGGCTGGGACTTCCAGCTGAACCCGAGCTCGGGCCGCTACGAGAAGGTCCCGCCCGGCGGGTCGTTCAAGCTGAACCCCTCGACCGGTCAGTACGTGATGGCGATGAGCGGGCACGAGTTCCGCCTCAACCCCAGCTCGGGCCGGTACGAGCTGCTGCCCCCCGGGTGGAGCTTCCGCCTCAACCCGAGCACGGGTCGATACGAGGCCGTCGCCGGCTGACCCGCGTCGGCGTCAGTGCGGCTGCGGCGTGGCGATGAGCCACACCGTCAGCGCGAGCACCACGACGAGCAGGGCCAGCTCCCGCCACACGTACTGGCGCAGCATGCGTGGTGCGTCGGCGGGCCGTCGGCGGAGTTGGGGGACGAAGGTCTGCATGTTGGTGCCCGCGAGCGGCATGGTGCCGAGGTAGATGACGAACTTCGCGACCACCAGCCGCCCGTACCGCGAGTCGAGCAGCTCGCCGGGGTGGAGCCCGAGCTCCGCCCAGGTCGCATAGATCCCGCTCAGCAGCAGCACCACGACGCAGGCGAACGCCGTGCGGCTGAACCGGATGATCGCCGGAACGCGCGACGACGCCGACGGCGCCATCGCGGCGAGCTGCAGCAACCCGCCGATCCAGACCGCCGCCGCCGTGACGTGCACCATGTCGAGCGGCATGCGCAGCCACGTGGGTTCGGTGGTGACGGCGTGCCCGGTGATCGAGAGGCTGGCGGCCAGGCCGACGAACACCACAGCGAGCGCCCAGCGCCCGACCGGCTCCAGCTCGCGACCACGGCGCAGCAGCAGCGCCGGGGCGATCGCCACCACCGCGACGATGGCGCGCACCTGGAGTGACAACCCGAAGGGCGTGTCCGCCGCGGCGCGCAGCGTGTCGCCGTCGAGCGCGTCGCCGATGCCCCCGCCGCGGATGATGGCGGCGTTGAGGACGAAGCCCGCGGCATAGGCCACGAGCAGCACCACGAGCGCCGGCACGACGGCCCGCGGCCGCCAGCCGGGCGCGACCAGGCACGCGAAGATCCCCCCGCCCGCCGCGATGAGCAGGGCGAGCACCTCGACGAACCGCGCGGTGGAGAACGCGGCCTCGAGCCTGCGGTCGACGTGCGCCGCGTCGCGCGACGCCCCGGCCGCGCCGCGCCCGCCCGCCGACGCGGAGCCGACCACGAAGGTCGTGGCGCCCGTGACGACGTGGCCGTCCTCGCTCGACACGCGGTAGGCGACGCCGTACGTGCCCTGCTGGTCGGCATCGATGCGCTGCGTCAGCCGGGTGCCCTTCGACGGCGTCGGCGCACCGCGGTCCACCCGGCGCTCGTCGGGCGCGTACACCTGGATGGACCCGGCCCCGGCGGTGACCGAACCGCTGAACTCGAGCACGAGTGCCTTCGGCGCGGTGGCGACGACGGCCTCGTTCGCCGGTTCCGAGCCCACGAGCCGGGCGTGTGCGGCGGCGCCGGACGGCACCCACAGCAGCGCGGACAGGGCGACGAGGAAGGCGACGGCGAGGCGCGGCATGCGAGCGGGTGCTACCCGTTGGCCAGCCGGATCGCACGCCGCCGTCCCGGCCGTCCCCACCCCCTTGCCGGATCC
>JAOPYS010000161.1 GCA_025964465.1 Thermoleophilia bacterium | reverse complement strand
GTGGAGCTGGAGGACCGCTGGATCCTCGCGCGCCTCGACCGCGTGCTGCGCGAGGTGACCCGCGCCTTCGACGCGTACGAGTTCGCGCTCGCCGTGAAAGCGATCTACGGGTTCTGCTGGAACGAGCTGTGCGACTGGTACCTCGAGTCGGTCAAGGAGCGGCTGCGTTCGGGTGACCCGCTCGTGCGCGCGGAGGCGACGCGGACGCTGTCGTTCGTGATGGATCGGACGATCCGGATGATCCACCCCGTGATGCCGCACCTGTCGGAGGAGCTGGCCGTGCAGGTGTGGGGCGACGGCGGGCCGGACGGCCGGCTCATCGCGCTCGACACGTGGCATGAGCAGGGGCTGCCCGAGGTGGCCCTCGCAGGGTTCGCCGAGTCCGAGGCGCGCTTCGCGCGGCTGCAGGCCCTGGTGACGCGGCTCCGCGGGCTGCGCCAGTCCGCCGACGTGAAGCCGCGCGTGTCGATCGCGGCGCAGCTGTCGTTCGACGGGCCGGCGGGCGAGGCGACATGGAGCGGGGTCGACGGGCTGCTGCGCGTGCTCGCCAATGTGGACGCCACGGCGGGCGTAGGTGACGCGGCGAGCGGCGCGGGCATCGCGCTGCCGGTGGAGGGCGCGACGCTGACGCTGTTCGGGCTCGACCCCGAGGTGCTGCGGCCGCGGCTCGAGGCCGACGCGAAGACCGCCCGCGCGGAGGCGAAGCGGGCGGAGGGCAAGCTCGGCAACGAGAAGTTCACCTCGCGCGCACCGGACGAGATCGTGCAGGAGGAGCGCGACAAGGTCACGCGCTTCACGCGCGAGGCCGAGCAGCTCGACGCGGTGCTCGCCCAGCTCTAGCGCCTGGAGCGGCTCACCACAGGTGGAGCTGCTTGACGCCTTCCATGGCGCCCTGCATCCAGCGGTGGTCGTTGAGCGCGTCGCCCATGGGCCCGAACAGGAATTCCTGCACGGGCTCCTGCCGGTAGTGCAGCACCCCGGTCTCGATCGCGCCGGCGATCCGCGTCGCGATGCTGTCGGCGGCCGCGGTATCGGCGAGGCGCGGGCCGGCGAGCTCGGCGAACCCCGGCCGTGCGCGCAGGTCGGCGAGCATCCCCTCGACCGTGCCAGCTGGCACGCGCTCGGCCAGCAGCGCACGCGTCTCGGCATCGAGCTGCACCTCCTGGTGCAGGTCGAGGTAGTGCCCGTCCTGCATGTAGGTGCGCATCATCGTCGGGACGAGCGGGTCCTCGGGGTGGTGGCCGAGCAGCAGCGCCGAGTGGTCGATCAGCAGCGGCCGCTCCGACGCGCGCTCGACCATGATGTTGCGCTTGTGCCGGTCGGCGATGGCCAGGCCGTGGTCGAAGGTCTGGATCAGCTGGCGCTCGATCCGCGCCTGCTTCGCGATCTGGTCCGCCGGCACCCCGACGAGCCGCTGCTCGTAGAACGTGCGCAGCTGCGCCTCGAGGGCATCCGCATCGTCGAGCCCGGCCTCGCGCCCCTGCAGCGCGTCCACGAACTTGATGACCATCTTGCCGTCGCGCTCGACCGTCGGCACCAGCAGGTGGCCGATCCCCATCCGCTCGGCGAGGCCCGTCGCGAGCTCCTCGGCGTACGGGTGGTCGTGGAGCTTGCTGAGCGCGGCGAGGCCGACGCCGTCGGTGCCCGTGATCTCCACGCGCATGGGGGGACCGGTGATGCCGCTCGCCCCGAGCAGCCCGCGTTCCACGAGCTGGCCGCCGCGAAGTGCGTCGCGGATCGAGGCGTTGGAGGAGGTGATCGAGCGCTGCAGCTCCTCGATGCTCCCGAAGCGCTCGAGCGGTGCCTCGGCGACGGGCGCGACGGCGCCCCCCTCGACGGCGACGGCTCGTGCATCGGCCCCCCGGATGGCCGGTGGCGGCGTGGCCTGGACAGACATGTGGTTCCCCCGAACGCTCCGTGCTCCGCCCCTGCGCCCTGTGTGCGCGCAGCGGCTCCCCGCCTGTTCGTCGTGCGCGCGCCTGGGCGCGTTGCAGGCGGCCCCGCCAGGCCGGCGTTCCTCGGGGTGCACGACCTGTGGCCGCTCGATCTGCGAGAGTCCACCGCGAACCGATGTCCGGTGCTCCCCGCACACGTCGAAATCGCCGCCGCGAGCGGTCCTCCGCCCTGAGAATCGTGCTCGGCACGGTCCTCGTGAGCGCGGCGGTCCTCGTAGCTGGATTCGTCGCGGGGTTGGTGCTCGGGCACGCGCTGCTCTGACGACCTGGAGAAGACATGGGCGACCTCAACGACATCCTCGACCTCGCGCGGAGCATGGGCCTCGTCCTGGGCCTCGCGTTCTACGTGGCGATCGTCATCTGGACCTACAAGGACGCTCGCAAGCGCACCGACGACCCGATCATGGTCGCGACGTTCACGGCCATCTCGATGCTGCCGCTGTTCGGCGTGCTCATCTACATGCTGGTGCGCCCCGCCGAGTACCTCGCCGACGTGCGCGAGCGTGAGCTCGAGATCCGCGCGCTCGAGCGCCAGCTCGGCCGCCAGGAGCGCTGCCCCTACTGCAAGAGCCACATCGAGGGCGAGTACCTGTCGTGCCCGGTGTGCACCACCAAGCTGCGCCAGAGCTGCACCGGCTGCGAGCGCCCGCTCGATCCGCGCTGGGTGATGTGCCCGTTCTGCGAGACCGAGGTGCCGCAGGGCGGCCGCGGTCCCGGCGGTGGCGGCGGCGGTCGTGGGCCCTCGACGCCCGGCGGCAGCGGTGGCGGCGGCGACGCTCGCCGCAGCACGGTGGCGCGTGAGACCAAGCCGCGCCGCTCCGAGCCGCGCTCCACGCGCGAGACTTCGGGCAGCAAGACCTCGACGACCAAGCCCGAGCGCGGCACGTCGCCCCGCTCGCCCAAGGTCACCCCGCGCGAGGACGACATCCGCACGGAGCCGTTCGGCCCCAACGGGTCGCGCACCGAGGCTGGCCAGACGGCCGCCGACGTCACCCTGATCTGACCCGAGTCACCAGCCCTCCCCAGGAGTCACACACCATGGCAGTCGAGCGAACCTTCGTGATGGTCAAGCCGGGCGGCGTCGAGCGCGGCCTCGCGGGCGAGGTCATCCGCCGCTTCGAGCAGCGCGGCTACGGCCTGCGCGGCGCCAAGCTCGTCAAGGTGAGCACCAAGCTCGCCAAGGAGCACTACGCCGAGCACAAGGAGCGCCCGTTCTTCGGAGAGCTCATCGAGGGCCTCACGCGCAGCCCCGTCATGGCGCTCGTCTTCGAGGGCGAGAGCGTCGTGAAGGTCGCGCGCACCATGATCGGCGCGACCAACCCGGTGGATTCCGCGCCCGGGACGATCCGTGGCGACCTGGCCACGGAGATGGGCGAGAACATCGTGCACGGCAGTGATTCGCCGGCGTCCGCCAAGCGTGAGATCGCGCTGTGGTTCGACAAGAGCGAGCTCGTCAAGAAGTAGCTGGTCGCGGAGGGGCGGAAGGTACGCGTCGGAAACTGCGCCGTTCGCGAGCACATCCTGTGCTCGCTCTTCGGCTCGAAGCAGCATCGTGCTGCTTCGGAGTTTCCTCTCGCGCACCTTCCGCCCCTCCGCTCTTCTCGCGTGACCTGTTCGTGCGTGGCGAATGACGCGGGTCCCCGCAGTGGCGAGCGACCGGCTCGTGTGGCGAGGGGTGCGGGCGCGGGTAGTGTGCTCGTATGTCGATTCTTCTCGCTTCTGGTTCACCGCAGCGTCGTGCCATCCTCGAGCAGCTCGGGCTGCCGTTCCGGGTCGTCGTGCCCGAGGTGGAGGAGCTGCCGATGGGCGACCCCAGCGGCATCGCGCTGCACAACGCGGGGCTCAAGGCGGACGCGGTGCTCGGGCAGGCGCGGGACGGGGAGCTGGTCGTGGCGTGTGACACCG
>JAOPYS010000127.1 GCA_025964465.1 Thermoleophilia bacterium | reverse complement strand
TCGTCGCCCGCCGGCTCGCTCGCCGGTAGGCGGACGGGCCCCGGATGCTCATCCGACTGGTCGAGCAGTGCGCCATCCTCCTCGCCGCGGCGGTGCTGCTCGGCGTGCCCGGTGCCGCGCTCGTGTCACTCCTGCGCGTGCGTGCGGCGCTCCCCGACGCGCTGGCGGTGCCGGCCGCCGCGATGCTCGGCGCGCTCGTCGCGTGTGCCGCCACGGCGGCGCAGCTGCTGCTGGAGGTACGCATCGTGGTGCCGGTGCTGCTGCACGTCGCGGCGTCTCTCGCGCTGGCGGCGGCCGCCGTCGTGGTGCACCGACGCCGGCGCGCGCGCGGTGACGTGACGGTGCCGGTGGCCCGAGGCTGGGACCGCTGGACGAGCGTGCTCGTGGTGGTCGCGGCGGCGTTCGCGTGGTTCATCCGCGGGCTGATCCGGCTCGACGGGCTCTACCACGTCGCCCTCACGCGCAAGCTGATCGAGCTGCGCCACCCCAACTTCGACAACATCAACCGCTTCCGCGACGGCGGGCCGAACCCGACCTACGCGCTGCCGGGCTGGCACGAGCTGGTCGGCTGGTGCGCGTGGATCACGCACGTCGACCCGATCATCGCGTGGGAGATCATGCCCGTGCTGGTCGTGGCGCTCGGGGCGCTCGCGGCGGCCGGCATGGCGCGCGTGCTGCTCGACACGCCGCGCGCGCAGCCGCTGGGTGCGCTGGCGTGGGTGCTCATGCGCGTGCTCTACGCGCGGCGCGAGGTCGACGGTGACGCGATCCTCTTCGGGGCGGTGCCCGGGCAGGTGACGTTCGAGCTCGTCTTCCCGATCCTGTTCGCGTCGATCGCCGTGGCGATGTGGAGCGGTTCGCGGCAGGTCTTCCGCACGTGCGTGGCGCTGTTCTTCGCGTGCGCCGCGTCGATCGTCATCTACCACGCCAACTACATCCCGTACGTGGCGATCGTGGGGCTCGGGTTCGCGGCGTGGTGGCTCGTCAGCGGGCCGTTCGCCGCCGGGGCGGGGCGTCAACTGCTGCGCGTGGCCGGCGGCGTGGCGGCCGCGTGCATCGTCTGCTTCGGGGCGGTGCTGCCGATGCTGGCCGGCATCGACGACTTCGGCGAGACCGACGAGACGCGCATCGACTACCACCTCACGAAGACGTTCGGCATGACGCACATCCGTGGCGGCCACCTCTACGAGATGCTCGGCCTGCCCGGGATGCTCGCCATCCTGCTCGCACCGATCGTGGCGTCGCGCTGGAAGTCGCGGCAGCTGTCGGTGGCGAGCGGCGGGCTGCTGGCGCTCATGACCACCTGCTTCATCCCGCCGCTGTTCGAGCTGCTGCGCCACACGGGGTCGCTCACGCTGGGGCTGCGCATCAACCACGTCGTCGGGGCCTTCCTCGGCACGATGTTCGCCGGCGCGGTGCTGCTCGCGGCCGATGCGATCACCGAGCGTGGGTGGGGCGTGTGGCGCGTGCGCCTGCTCGGCGCCGGCGTGGTCGTCGCGTGCATGGCCGTCGGCGTGTACCTGGGCTACTCACGCTTCTCGCCCGAGTGGCCGGGCTACCTGTCGTGGGTGGCGCTCGTCGTGCTGTGGGTGTGGCGCGCCGTAGCGCGTCTGCGCGGGCGTGGTGCCGCGAGCCGCACGGGCGACGGGGAGCTGGCCGACGAGGCCGCACTCGCGAACGCTCCGGGTGCCACACCGGTGCGCGCGCCGCGGCTCGCCAGCGGGCGGCTCGTGGCCGCGACCGCGCTCGTGCTCGTGGTCGGGCTGGCGCTTCCGGTGGGTGCGATCTCCGCACGGCGCGCGGTGAGGCGCATGGACCCGTTCACGGCCGGCACCACGCAGGGTGACCTCAAGTGCCTCGGCGGCCCCGTCGAGCGGGCGCTCGGGCGGCTCCCCGCCGGCAGCATCCTGCTGAGCGACCCGGGCGCCAGCTTCCGCGCGATGGCGCGCGCGCCCGTCTACGTGGTCGGCGACTACAAGATCTGGAACGCGCTCGCGCAGTCCGACACGAAGCGGCGGCTCGCCTCCGTCAACCGCTTCTTCGACTCGTCCCTCGAGGACCGCGAGCGGCTGCGCGAGCTCAACCAGGAGCACGTCGACTACCTGCTGCTCGACCTGCACGACGGTCGCTGGCTCGACCAGCCCGGTGACGCCGACGCACCCGCCACGCGCAGGCTCGAGACGCTCTGGCGCAGCGTCGACCGCTTCGCCGACTTCCAGGCATACGACGGCGGCGGCGCGGTGCGCCTGATCCGCCGCAACGCGTCGTGGTTCGACGCGGTGGCCGTCGACCCGCGCTCGAAGCGCAGTGCGATCCCGCAGGCCGAGGCCGGCGACCCGCCGCCCCCGTGCAACTCCTACGGCCTCTTCCGCGTCGTCCCCAAGGCCGAGCGCTGATGTACGCGCGGATCCTCAAGCTGGCCGGGCACAGCGCGGTCTACGGCCTCGGCTCGATCGCCTCCAAGCTGCTGGCGATCGTGCTGCTGCCGATCTTCATCCGTTACCTGCCGCCCAAGTCGTTCGGCCTCGCCGAGGCCGTGCTCATGCTCGACCTGTTCGCGGCGGCACTGTTCCGGCTCGGCCTGCAGAACGCGATGATGCGCTTCTACTACGACTCCCCGGAGGAGGAGCGCGCCGAGGTCGGCGCCCGCGTGGTGCGCACCGCGCTCGCGCTGACGCTGCTGTCGATGGTCGTCGGCAGCCTCGTGCTGCTCGCGTTCGCGCACCCGCTCGCCGACTTCTTCCTCAACGACCCGCGGCGCAACGAGTTCATCTGGCTCGCGGCGTTCGGCATGGTCACGAGCGTCCTGTACTCGACCATGACCGCCACCTTCCGGCTGGAGCAGCGGCCGCGTGCCTTCCTCATGGTGTCACTCGGCAACGTCGCGCTGTCAGCCGTGCTGTCGCTGTACTTCATCACGGAGCTGAAGTGGGGCGTGGAGGGGCTGCTGCTCGGCAACTTCCTCGGTTACCTCGGCCTGGTGCCGGTGGCCGCGCTCATGCAGCGCCGGTTCGTGGTGCCGGTGATCGACCGCCAGCTCGTCGGGCCGATGCTGCGCTTCGCGCTCCCCACCATCCCGATGGCCGTGGCGTTCCAGTCGCTGACGCTCATCGACCGCACGGTGATCAGCCGCAGCGCCGGGCTCGACGCGCTCGGGCGGTACGGGCTGGCATCACGCTTCTCGGCCGTGGTGCTCATCGTCGTCACCGCGCTGCAGCTGTCGTGGCAGCCGTTCGCCTACTCGATCGGCGACGACGGGGAGGCGCGACGCTCCTACGCCATCGTCACGTCGTGGTTCGCGGCAGTCATGGGCTGGCTCGTGAGCGGCATGGCGCTGCTCGCCGACCCCGTCGTGCGCGGGATGACCGTGCCGGCCTACTTCCCCGCGGCGCGGCTCGTGCCGCTGCTCGCGCTTGCGTCGGGGATCTACGGCGCGTACTTCCTCGTCGGCATCGGCGCGAGCCGCGTCAAGCGCACGGGGTGGCACTTCCTCGTGGCGTGCGGCGCGGTCGTGGTGAGCCTGACGGCCAACCTGCTGCTCGTCCCGCGCTACGGCGCGATGGGTGCGGCCACGAGCGCCGTGCTGGCCAACCTCGCGCTCGTCGTGTTCATGCTCGTCCGCGCGCAGCGCGTGTTCAGGGTGGAGTACGAGCTGGCGCGCATCGCGCTGCCGGTGCTGCTGACGGCGATCTCGTTCGTCGGCGCCTACGCGCTGCCCACCGGCACGGGGCTGGCGCAGTGGGGCGTGCGGCTCGGGCTCGCGCT
>JAOPYS010000121.1 GCA_025964465.1 Thermoleophilia bacterium | reverse complement strand
GTGGAGGCGAGGATGTCGGTGACGGTCTCTGCGGCCATGGTGGGGTGCTCCTATCGGTCGATCGGGGGTGCGGCGGCGTGCACGAGCGTGCCGAGCCGCTCCCCGCGTGCGATTCTCGGGATTGCGTCGGATACGTCCATGTCGAACACGTGGATCGGCACCTCGTGCTCGGCGAGCAGCGCGAAGGCGGCGGCGTCCATGACCTTGAGCCGGTGGACGAGGGCGTCCTGGTAGGTGACCTCCTCCAGGAAGCGGGCGTTGGCGCCATCGGGGCCGTTGGGGTCGCGGTCGAACACCCCGCGCACGCCGTTCTTGCCCATGAGCAGCGCGTCGGCGCCGACCTCGAGGGAGCGGAGGGCGGCGGCGGTGTCGGTGGTGAAGAACGGGTTGCCGGTGCCGCCGGCGAACACGACGACGCGGTCCTTGTCGAGGTGGTGCAGCGCCTTGGCGCGCACATAGGGCTCCGCCACCTCGTGCACAGGCAGCGCGCTCATCACGCGGGTGGGGACGCCGGCGGCCTCGAGCCCGTCCTGCAGCGGCAGGGCGTTGAGGATGGTGGCGAGCATGCCCATGTAGTCGCCCGTGGCACGGTCCATGCCCAGCTCGGCCTGGCTGGCGCCACGCAGGAAGTTGCCGCCACCCACGACGACCGCGACCTGCGAGCCCTCCGAGCGCAGCAGCGCGACCTGCTCGGCCACGGCGCGCACCTGGGCCATGTCGACGCCGGCGCGCTGGGAGCCCATGAGGGCTTCGCCGCTCAGCTTGAGCAGCACGCGTCGGGGGCGGGAGGAGGTCGCAGGCTCGGTCACGCGCACGAGCCTACCGGAGCCGGGCCCCCCGGAACGCACGACGCCCGGACCGAGGCCCGGGCGTCGCATGGAACCGTGGTGCCGAAGCGTGTCAGCCCTTGACGGCGAAGCGCACGAAGCGCGTGACGCGCACGGGCGCGCCGACCTTGTCGGACGTGATCTTGGCGTAGCCCTCGATCGTGACGTCCTTGCCGAGGCGGTCCTTGGCGAAGATCCAGGGCTGCTCGACGAGCGCGACGTCGGAGAACCACTTGTCGATCTTGCCGTCGGCGATCTTGCCGCGGATGGCCTCGGGCTTGTCCTCGACCTGCTTGAGGAAGATGCTGCGCTCGGCGTCGATCGCGTCCTGCGGCACTTCCTCGCGGACGAGGTACTGCGGCGACGACGCGGCGACGTGCATGGCGACGTCGTTGGCGAACGTCGTGACGTCCTCGTTCGACGGGCCCTCGACCTCGACGAGCACGCCGATACCGGTGCCGTGCAGGTACGTGCCGATCACGGCCTCGCCGCCCGGGCTGCGCTCGAAGTGGGCGACCTTCTGGATCTCCACGTTCTCGCCGGTCGCCGAGGAGGTCTCGGCGCGTGCGTCCTCCACCGTGCCCTCGCCCCACGACTGCGTCAGCAGCTCGGCGACGTCGGCGGGCCGGTGCTCGAGCACGTGGTGCGCGAGCTTCGTGGCGAAGTGGCCGAAGTCGTCGTTCTTGGCGACGAAGTCGGTGTTGCAGCCCAGCTGCACGAGCGCGGCGCCGGCCTCGGTGCCGGCGATCGCGACGCGACCCTCGGTGGTCTCGCGCGAGCCGAGCTTGCCGGCCTTCGCGATGCCCTTCTCACGCAGCAGCGTGACCGCGGCGTCGAAGTCGCCGCCCGTCTCGACGAGTGCCTTCTTGGCGTCCATCATGCCGGCCTGCGTCGCGTCGCGAAGCTGCTTGACCTGGGAGGCGGTGATCGTTGCGCTCATGGTGAGGGGTCCTTCTGAGGGTCGGGAGGAGCGGGTCGTACGTGGGTGGCGCCGACGCGGTGCGTCAGGCCGGGGCGCCGGCGGCGGCCGGGGCGGGGACTGCCTCGGGCTCGGCCTCAGGCGCGGCCTCGGCCGGAGCGGCAGCCTCCTGCTCGGCCGCGAAGGCCTCGGGACTCACCATCTGGCGCGCGTCGGAGATCGAGCGTGCGATCACCTCGAGGAAGAGGCGGCACGAGCGGATCGCGTCGTCGTTGCCGGGCACGACGTAGTCGGCGTGGTCCGGGTCGGCGTTCGTGTCCGTGAGGCCGATGATCGGGATGCCGAGGCGACGGGCTTCCTTGACGCCGAGCGCCTCGGTGTTGAGGTCGACCACGACGAGTGCGTCGGGGAGGCGCTCCATGCCGGCCATGCCGCCGAGCGACTGCTCCAGCTTGCCGAGCTCGAGCAGGCGGGTCTGGCGCTCCTTCTTGCCGAGCAGGTCCAGCTGGCCCTGCTCGCGCTGGCGACGCAGCTCCTGCATGTGCTTGAGGCGGTCGGAGATCGTCTTCCAGTTGGTGAGCAGACCGCCCAGCCAGCGATGGTTGACGTACGGCATGCGGACCTCGGTCGCGAACTCCTCGATCGCGTCCTGCGCCTGCTTCTTGGTGCCGACGAACATCACGGTCTTGCCGTTGGCCGCGAGGCCGCCCACGTAGTTGCAGGCCTCTTCGAAGAGCTGCTGCGTCTGCACGAGGTCGATGATGTAGATGCCCGCGCGCTCGCCCCAGATGTAGCGACGCATTTTCGGGTTCCATCGGCGGGTCTGGTGGCCGAAGTGGATGCCTGCCTCGAGCAGGTCTCGCATGCTGACGGGTGCGCTCACGAAGGTACGTTCCTGACTGGTTGCGTGTGTGGTGGATGCTCCGGACGCCTCCGCCCGCAGGACCGACCCGGCGCTCGCAGCGCGCGTGGTCGGCACCATCCCGCGGGGACGACACCGGTCTCGTGTTCGACCCATCCCGGTTGGATGGGCCCGACCCGCGCACTATAGCGGAGTCCCGCGCCGGGAGCGCCTCCTCCAGTCCATCGTCCCTCGAGCACCGCGTGGGCCGCCGAGAATGGTGCTGCCCGAGGGGTGGCCGTTTCCGGGATTCCGTCGTACGCTGGACGCGACGACCCGCGCACGCCGGCAGCACGCCGGTTCGCCGGAGGGACGGTCATGACAGCAGGCAGGGACTTCGCACGCGAACGCGTCGAGCCGCTCGGCGCCCACGAACAGGTCGCATTCCGCGACCTGGCCCTCGCGCTGCGCGCTGCCAGCTGGGACGTCGCCATGGGCGTCGTCGAGACCGGCCTCGAGCGCGACCTGAT
>JAOPYS010000116.1 GCA_025964465.1 Thermoleophilia bacterium | reverse complement strand
CCGAGGGAGGCGGATGTGGAGTTGACGCTACTCATCAGCGGCGCATCGAGTTCGCGATACCGAGCATCTCGTCACTCGTGGAGATGACCTTGCTGACGCTCTCGAACGCGCGCTGCGCGTTGATCATGTCCACCATCTCGTTCATCACCGAGACGTTGGAGCCCTCGACGTTGCCCTGCTTGAGCAGCCCCGTGCCGTTCGTGCCCGGGTTGCCGACGAGCGGCGCGCCGCTGTTGACCGTGGCCGCGTAGACGTTGGAGCCGACGGCCGCGAGGCCCTCCTGGTTGCCGAACGTCGCGAGCTCGACCTGGCCGAGCACGCTGGTGGCACCGTTGATCGTGCAGGTGACGAAGCCCTCGGGCGAGATCTTGGTGGAGCCGGGCTCGGCCTCGAGCGGGATGCCGATGATCGGCTCGAGCTGGTAGCCGGAGGCCGAGACGAGCTGGCCGTTGGCGTCGGGCGTGAACGCACCGTCGCGCGTGTAGCCGATCGTGCCGTCCGGCATCGAGACCTGGAAGAAGCCGTTGCCGTCGATGGCCATGTTGGTCTCGACGCCGGTCTCCTTGATGTCACCCTGCGCGAAGGAGAGCTCGCTGCGTCCGGGGGCGACGCCCATGCCGGTCTGTGCTCCCTGACGCGCGGCCTGGCGGTCGCCCACCTGCTGGTAGAGCAGGTCCTCGAAGGTGAGGCGCGTCGCCTTGAACGCGTTGGTGTTCACGTTCGCGAGGTTGTTCGCGATCGTGTCCACGTTCATCTGCATCGCGGACATGCCGGTCGCAGCTGTGTACAGGGAGTTCATCATGTGGAGCGGATCGGCCCGTGGAAACCCCTGCTTGAGCCAGCGCCTAACGAACGGCGCGACATGCAAACGCCGCGGTTCGAACGGACGCGGCGGCAGCGAGCCGCCCTGAGGCAGGCCGGAGCCATCCGCAACCGGACTGACGCAAAGTCGCGCAGCCAAACGTCGAAGCACCCGATTTCGGCCGTCACGGACGCCGCTGCGGGCCGGACGTCGCGGCGCGCCTCCTGCGACCGGCACGGGCGGGAACGCCACTTGGGAGAATCCCAGTTCACAAGCCGTGGTTTGCAGTATTGCTATTAAGCTCTAGTGCTTTTGGGCCGATGTCCTCAGGGCTTACCCCACGGGGTGGGTGTGGTCGTGCATGGAACGCACGGGCGCGGAGACCGGTCGGAGTACCGGGTCACGGAAGACACAAGTTGAGCCTGCGAATCGGACATAGCGTGGAGGCCGCCTCGGTGCACCGGCACCTTGCGCTGTCGTCCAGCCGCATGTCCCAGGCCATGCAGCGCCTCTCCTCCGGGCTGCGCATCAACTCCGCCGCCGACGACGCCGCCGGGCTCGGCATCAGCGAGCGGATGCGGGGCCAGATCAGCGGGCTCGAGCAGGCAACCCGCAACATCCAGGACGGCATGTCGCTGGTCGACACGATGGAAGCGGCGCTGTCGGAGGTCCACTCGATCCTGCAGCGGGCCCGGCAGATCGCGGTCCAGTTCAACAACGATACCTACAGCTTCGAGGACAAGCAGAACATGGCGACCGAGCTGATGTCGCTCAGCGATGAGATCGCGCGGATCGAGGACTCCACGACGTTCAACGGAATCTCGCTGCTGCAGAGCGCGACGGCCGTCGTCACGCTGCAGGTCGGTGCCAACACCGGCGAGACGATCGCGGTCAGCCTCGTGGACCTGTTCGGCCCCGGGCTCAACCTGGTCCGCCCGGTGTCGTTCTTCACCCTGCCGTGGCTGCCGGCCGACATCGCCGGCCTCGACCTGCACATCGACGACGTCTCACAGGCACGTGCGCGCCTGGGTGCGATCTCCAACCGCCTCGAGTACGCGCGCAGCGCGAACCTCAACCAGCAGGAGCAGCTGATGGGGGCCGAATCGCGGATCCGTGATGCGGACATGGCCGCGGAGATGACCCAGCTCGTGCGCCAGCAGGTGCTGCAGCAGAGCGGCACCAAGATGCTCGGGATCGCGAACCAGTCAGCCGCGCGCGTGCTGGACCTGCTGCGCTGACATCAGACGCGCGCGATCGGCTGCGATGCCGATGGCGAGAGGCCAGCGCGACGGCCGCCCGCGGCGGCCGGATCACCCGGTCGTGCGGCTAGCCGAGGCTGCCGACGGAGTTGACGGCCTTGTCGAGCGTGCCGTCGATCGAGGTGATCACGCGCTGCGAGCTCTCGTAGCCGCGCATCGTGGTGATCATCTCCACCATCTCCTTGACGGAGTTGACGCCGGAGGCCTCGACGTACCCCTGACGCACCTGCGTCGAGGTGGGCATGCCGCCGGTCTCGGCGCCGATCCACATGTTCTGGCCGACCTTGCGCGCCTGCGTCACGTCGAGCGTGACGACGCCGAGCTGGCCGAGGGACGTCCCGTCCTTGCCGGCGACCTTGCCGTCGGCGCTGATGACCGGGTCACCCGAGGTGCCGGCGTACACCGGCAGGCGATCGGGACCGAGCACGTACTCGCCACTCTGCGTGGTGAGGAATCCGTCGGGTGAGCGCGTGAACTGCCCGTTGCGCGTGTAGGCGACCGTGCCGTCCTGCATGCGGACGGTGAAGAAACCGTCGCCGCCGAGCGCCACGTCGGTGGGCTGCTCCGTGGGGCGGAAGGATCCCTGCCCGAAGTCGGTGACGGTGCCGGCGACGCGCGTGCCGTTGTTCATCGTGCCCATCGGCTCGGGCTGCCCGTTCTGCATGCTGTAGAGCAGGCTGTCGTTGAACGTCTCGTTCACGACGCGGTCGGCCTTGTAGCCCACCGTCGAGACGTTGGCGAGGTTGGCGGCGATCACGTCCTGGCGCACGATGGCGCTGGTCATGCCGGTCGCTGCGATGTAGAGGCCTCGGTCCATCTGTTGGCGTGGATCGGTCGATCCGGGGCGGTCCCTTGAACCGATCCGTGCACCCTGCCGCAATTGCAACGCGGCTCAAGGGCCGACGCAGGGCTGCCGATGACCCGGACTGCGGAGCCCTCGCAGGCTCTGCAGCGGCCGCGCACGGATGACGTGGCCCGCTCGAGCACCCGTCGCAGGACGCGCACATGGTGTCGATCGACCCCCATGCAGCAGGAGCCACCGTCGTCGCACTGACGACGCAGGATGGCAGTGAGCTGCAGCTGCAGCCGGGCCGCGAGGTCGTGGCGCGCGTGGTGGCGGTCGACGAGGGTGGCGCCGCGCGGATCTCGCTGGCGGGCCAGGTGGTCGACGTGCGCACGGACGCGGCGCTGCGGCCGGGTGACGAGATCCGATTGAGCGTGGCGCAGGCCGACGCCGGTGGCGTGCGCCTGGCGATCGTGCCGCGCACCGACCTGCCGCCGCCCCCGCCCGTGACGAGCGGACCGGCGTTGGCGGTCGTGCCGACCGGGGGCGCCGCGGCGCCGCCGTCGGGGGCGGACGTGGAAGCTTCGGTGCGGTCGCTGGTGACCGAGCTGGCGAAGGCCGGCGTGCCTGTGAACGCCGCACTGACACAGGCGGTGAGCGACGCGGCCGAGCAGCTCGGCGGGGGATCGAGCGCGACGCGCGCGGTGGCTGCGCTCGCCGGACGCGACCTGGCTCTGGCCCCGTCGGCGGCCGGACGCGTCGCGGCGGCGCTCGACCTCGCGGGGTCGCTCGGGCCGTCGCTGGCGTCGCTCGCGTCGCGCTCGTCCGAGGTGGCGGCGGCACTGCCGTCGGGCCCACCGTCCGCGGCGGCGCTGCGGTCGCTGCTCTCCCCCGGGCTCTCGAACAGCGAGCTCGCGGTGGCGCGCATCGTGCAGGCCGTGCAGAACGGCGCCCCCGGCGGCCCGGTGACGCTGCCGAGCGTCGGCGGGTCGAGTGCCGCGGTGATCCAGAACTACGTGGCGTCGCAGGTGGCCGTCGGCGCGAGCCTCGACGACCTCGCGGCGCAGGGCACCCTGCTCGGTTCCGCCGAGGCGCTCGCCGCTCGCGGGGCGACGCCTCCGGCCGGGAGCGGCGGCCTGGCGCCGGCGGCGATGCAGGCTGCGCTGCGCGGGCAGGCCGTTGCTGGCGCGTCCGCGAACCCGGCGGCAGCGGACGTCGCCGCTCCCACCGCAGT